>NZ_RZTA01000084.1:0-29290 GCF_004023115.1 Mesorhizobium sp. M6A.T.Cr.TU.017.01.1.1 | reverse complement strand
TCCTTGCCGCGCCCGATGAGCGCGGGATCGCCCCCGCCGCTGGCGTGCGTCGTCGGCAGGGCGGCGAAATGCCTGGCCAGGTCCGGCCAGAACTGCGGCCCCGCCTCAATGGCGGGTAGGCTCATCATCCCGCTTGCCCGGCTTCCTTCGGCGTAGGCACGCAGGCTTTCAAGGAGATAGGCTTCGCTCTGCCCGGCGAGAACGGGTATCGCGGGACCGCGACCCCGTCCGTTCCCACCGTGGCAGCGGACGCAATCCGCGAGCGCCTGCGGCAGGGGCCCGGCATCGCCTTCGGGAGACGCTAGCGTTTCTCCAAAGGCGAGGTCACGATAGGTGGCTTCGTCCATCGACGGCAGCTCGCGCAGGAA
The DNA here is from genome assembly GCF_004023115.1 of Mesorhizobium sp. M6A.T.Cr.TU.017.01.1.1. Lineage (NCBI taxonomy): Bacteria > Pseudomonadati > Pseudomonadota > Alphaproteobacteria > Hyphomicrobiales > Phyllobacteriaceae > Mesorhizobium > Mesorhizobium sp. M6A.T.Cr.TU.017.01.1.1. Next base: position 28,922 of record NZ_RZTA01000084.1, on the reverse strand, counting down.
GGCGACCATCGCCCAGACCTCGTCGTCGCGTTCCTGCGTCGGCCAGGCAGGCATGCCGGTGAAGCGCACGCCGTGCTTGACGATGCGGAAAAGCTGCGCGTCGGTCCATTCGCCGACGGACCCGGCAAGGTCGGGCGGCTGCGGCAGCATCCTCGTGACGACAGGAGATCGCGGCTCGCCTGGCGCTCCGTGACAGATGGCGCAGCCGCGCGCGAAATGTCCGGCGGCCGGCTGGATCGCATGGCGCGGCAGAGTTTCCGGAACGTCGACCGCCAGCGCATAGGTGCGCACAGCCGATCGCATGGCGAAATGGAGAAACCATTCCGTGATCTTCCAGTGGCCGCTTGAGGCACCGACATTGAAAAAGCCGATCCAGGCCGCCAGCACCACGACGAAGGGCAGAATGGCCAGCGCTATGGCGAGCTTTTTCCAGCTGATATGCATCAGCCTGTCTCCCGCGACGGAGTGGCGAGCATGCGCGCGAAAAGCGTCAAGCCGCCGGCCAGATAGACCGCAGCACCAACCAGAAGCATGATCACGCCGCCAAGCTCCTGATCCTGCTGCGCGGAAAGCGCGATGCCGAAGCAGCTTACCTCGCCTGTCCCATAAAGCGGCCTTGGGGTCAGCGCCAGCAGCGCGCCGAGCAAGGTCATGTGGATGGATGTGAGAAGCAGGGCGAAGGCTCCGGCGGCATTGCCTGTGGTGTCCGAGCCGCGGCGCGGCAGGCAGGCCAACCACAAGAACAGCCCGGCGGCGAGGAACGTGGCCTGCTCGATGGCGGTGGCCAACAGCGAGCTTTGAGCCAGCCCCCGCATGGCCGGCGCGTGCCAGGACCAGACAATGACAAGCTCGACGAGCGAGGCGAGGAGGGGTAGGGCGAACGTCCGGTTTGCATCTGGTGTGGGACCGAGCGGGATCCCAATCGCCATCAGCGGCGCGGCGATCGCTACCACTCCCATATGCGCCAGCATGTGCGCCGAAAACGAATCCCGCCAGGCGTCGAGCAGCGGCCCGAGCCAGACCAGGGCGAGGACGAAGAGGCCGAGGATGAGGCAAGCGCGTCTCACCGGATACACTCCGTCAGGAACAATGCGGGCATCGCGGTGAAGATCACGGCGATGAAGCTGAGACCCGAGAGCAGCAGCGTCGCAAAGCCCTGGAACAGGGTCCGGTCCCGTCTCGTCGGATCGTCATGGGGCGGATCATCGGTGCCGAAGCCCCATTGCCGCCAGGCGAGCCATGCGGACAGCGCGATCAGTGAGAGGGCGATCACAGTGGCGGCGGCGATACCCGCGCGCACAGCGCTGAAACTCAGCCCGACAAGCTCGGGTTTGGCGCAATAGATCGCCGCGCCCAGGTAGCAGACAAGGAAATGCGCAGCCCAGACCACGGGCGCGGTAAACAGCGTCCAGAGTGTCTCGATCTGTTTCGGGATGAGCCGCATCGCCGCCTCACATCGCTGCCGGAAAGAGGCCGATGATGGTGAAGGTGATGACGGCGGTGACCAGCAGGAAATGCCAGTAGAGCACCACGTTGCCTAGATCCATGTCATGCTTCGGCGTCAGCCGGCCCGCCAGCGAGCGTGCCAGGCAATAGGCCTGCATGACCGTGCCGACCGCTGCATGGGCGAGCACCCAGAGCACGAGGATCCACACGATTGCGGGATAGACGTGGCGCGTCGGCTCCATGCCGGGAGACCAGGGCCCGGCCAAGCCTGCGGCGGACGCGCCGACGGTCGTTAGTAAGGACAGCACCAGCGAGCCGCGCATAGCGGCCGTGGCGCCGCGCCTGTTGAACGTGCGTGCCGCCACCATCAGGCCCCACGCTGCAGCAAACAGGATGGCAGCCACCAGCGACCAGACCGCATCAGGCCCGGCAATCCCCGCGGTGAAGTCGGCATGGATCGTCCAGTAGAAGAAATAACCGAAGACAAGGCTGGCAAAAGCCGTGCCGTCGCCCACCATGGTGATGAACATCGCCCACCAGCCGACCGAATCGGGACCGGAGGCATAAAGCGGCAGGCTGAGGCCGAGGCCGACATCTTTCTCCGGCTTCTCGGGGATTTCGCCGGTGCCCGTCCAGAGCCAATAGAGGACGGCGCAAAAGCAGATAATTGCAGCCAGCGCCGTCGCGATCCACCAGTGGAAGGTAAGCGCGATGAAGGCGGCCCCGAGCGAGAGGGCCGAGACGATGGTGACATAGGAAGTGCCGCCGACGCGCAGCACCTGGATGGGTTCGGCGTCGAGCACGGAGGTGACCAGTCCCTCGCGCCATCCCTCTTCCGCGTCGGGCAGGTAATAGCGGCCTTCATTGACCTTGCGGGCAAGGTCCTTTTGGTCCCACAGGGGATAGCGGCTGCGCACGAGGGGTATCGAGCGGACGCCCCAGTTCTCCTCCGGCTCGGAAATCCATTCCAGCGTGCCGGCGTTCCACGGGTTGAGTTCGCCGCGCGGCTGCCGGTGCTTCGGCCTGAGCACGTCGAAGACAACCACCAGCACGCCCGCTGCGAAGACGAAGGCTCCGGCCGTCGAGATGAGGTTCAGCCAGTCCCAGCCGATTTCAGCCGGATAAGTGAAGACGCGCCGGGGCATGCCGCGCAAGCCGCTCAGATGCATGGGGAAGAAGGCGATGTTGAAGCCGCAGAACATCAGCCAGAAGGCGAGCCGACCCAGACGGTCGGAAAGCTGCTTCGCGTCGATCAGCGGGTAATAGTAATAGAGTCCGGCCACGACCGGAAAAAGCATGCCGCCGATCAGCACATAATGCAGGTGCGCGACGACAAAATACGTGTCGTGCGCCTGCCAGTCGAAGGGTGCTAGCGCCACCATGACCCCCGTCAGCCCGCCGATGACGAAGATGGCCAATCCTCCGGCACCGAACAGCATCGGCGTCGAGAAGATCACCCGGCCGGCAAGCATGGTGGCGATGAAGACGAAGATCTGCACGCCGGTCGGGATCGCCACCGCCTCGGAGGCCGCCGAGAAGAAGGCCAGCGAGATCTGCGGCAGGCCTGTCGCAAACATGTGATGCACCCACAGGCCGAAGGAGAGGAACCCAGTTCCCACTGCCGCAAGCACGATCCAGGAATAACCGACGATCGGACGCTGGGAAAAAGTCGGCACGATCATCGCCATCAGCGCGATGGCCGGCAGGAAGATGATGTAGACCTCCGGATGGCCGAAGATCCAGAACAGATGCTGCCAGAGCAGCGGGTCGCCGCCGCGTGCCGCGTCGAAGAACGGCCAATCGAACATCCGTTCCATCTCGAACAGGAGGTCGCCGGCGATCAGCGGCGGAAAGGCGAACAGGATCATTCCCGCCACGATCAGCAGGTACCAGGCGAAGAGCGGCATCAGGTTGATGCGCATGCCCGGCGCACGGCATTTCATGATGCCGACGATGAGCTCGACGGCGGCCGCGATCGAGGCGACTTCGATGAACGAAAGGCCTAGCAGCCAAATGTCGGCGCCGATGCCGGAGAACTCCTTGTCGGTGGCGAGCGGCGGATACATGAACCAGCCTGCCGAGGGCGCCGCATTGAAGAAGATCGAGCCACAGACGAAGATACCGCCAAGGAAAAAGCTCCAAAAACTGAAGGCACCGAGGCGCGGGAACGGCATCTCGCGCGCGCCCAGCATCGGCGGCAGGAGGAAGATCGCGACCGCCTCGAAGATCGGCACCGCGAACAGGAACATCATCACCGTGCCGTGCAGGGTGAAGGCCTGGTTGAAGAAGTCGGCCGACAGGAAGTCGTTGTCGGGCACGGCGAGCTGCAGGCGCATGAGCAGCGCGAGCGCGCCGGCGAACAGCATGAAGGCGAAGGCGGCCGAGCCGTACCAGAGGCCGATCTGGAAATTGTTCACCGAGGTCCAGTAGCGCCAGCCGGTCGGATTGGCCCACACGGTGCGCAGCCGCTCTTCCTGCGCCTTGTATTCTTCCCGCGAACGCTCCTTGACCGCAGCGCTCATTGCAGGCCTCTCAGCCAGGCGGCTATGGCGCGAACGTCGTCCGGTGGCAACATGTCGAAAGCCGGCATGCTGGAGCCGGGCTTGATCAGTTCGGGCCGGGCGATGAAGCGGGCGACGGCGTCTTCGGTGTTGGGCAGGATGCCAGCTCCGACGGTGACGCGGGATCCGAGATGCGAAAGATCCGGGCCGATCGTGCCGCGCGCATCTGTGCCCGCGACGAAATGGCAGGACCCGCAGCCATGACGCAGGAACAGCGCGCTGCCGCTCGCGCCTGCGCTTGGCGCAGGAATCGCCTGGGCGGCCAGCCAGGACCGGAATGCTTCGGGCTCCATCGCCACGGCCGAGAACGCCATCAGCGCGTGAGACGTGCCGCAATATTCGGCACAGGGTCCCCGGAAAACACCGGGTTTCGTGGCCTTGAGTGAAAGCCTGTTGATGCGGCCGGGGATCATGTCCATCTTGCCGCCGAGCGGTGGAATCCAGAAGGAATGGATCACATCGGCACTTTTCAGGGTCAATTCGACCCGCTCGCCGACCGGCAGCCTGATCTCGTTGGCGGAAGCGACCGGTGGCCCCTGAGATGGGTGATAGACAACTTCCCACCAGAACTGCCTGCCGGTGACCTCGATCCGCAGGGCGGCGGAGCTCGCCTGGGCGAAGGGCCGGAGGCCAGGCATCAGCCACAGTGCATAGGCGAGCAGGGCACAAAGCGTGACCGACGGGAAGACCACGCCGCCCCAAAGGATGATCCTGCTGGCGGACTTTTCGGCCAGCCTGCGGCGATTGAACAGGGCTGAATGAAGAAGCAGGCCGACCGCGCCCAGCCAGATGAGCGCGCCGCCGCTTAGCATTACCCAGAACAGCACGGCTATCTGCTGCGCTTCCTCTCCCGCGGGCTCAAGTACCGACCGAGCGCCGGCATAGCCGCTCGCGAGCAAAAAAGACGCAGCGGACAGGCTGAAATATTGACCCATTTCCAACCCCTCCGCGGTAAACCGGCGAGATGGGCGGAAGGTTCCGGGCAATTGAGCTTTCGAACTAAAGCTGCATTCGCCGCGGCTCTTGGGCAATTTTTCAACGACTGACGAAACAATTGCGCTCGATCCCCGTTTGCCCGTCATGGTGGGTATTGGGATTGCCCATGCTTAAGGAGGCGACGATGAGCGCAACCGGCCTGGAAGTTTTTGACAAAACCCTGCAAACAACACACATCTGGCTGGACGAGATCATGGCCGACCACGGGCCCGATAGGCGCGTTGCCTGGCATATGCTGGGCGCCGTTTTGCGCACTTTGCGAGACTGGCTGCAGATCGAACTGGCTGCCAATTTGGGAGCGGAGCTGCCGCTTCTCATACGCGGCGCCTACTATGATCGGTATCGGCCGCATAATCTGCCGACCAACAGCCGTTCATTGGAGGAATTCCTGCAGCGCGTGGCCGAGGAGATGAAATCCACTCGACCCGTGAATCCCGAGGATGCGACGAGATCTGTGTTCAAAGTTCTCGCTCGGCATGTCGACCTCGGCCAGTCGGCGAAAGTGCGAGACGCTTTGCCGAAACACATCCAGGCGCTTTGGCCCGAAAGCGTCGGAGTGTAGTGGCAGCAAAGACAAAGGTCGGGCTGCCGATGTGATCTTCAACTGGCTCCGCCCCAGCCGGTCAGTCCTTTTGCTCGCGATACAAGCGCTCGGTCGCCCGATCGCTTTCTCTGCGTTCTGCCGGACCGCGATCGCGCTGCGTGAGGAGTGCGTAGGCGATCAGGATCGCCAGCAATAGCGGGCCGCCGGCAACGACGATCAACCACATGCTGTTCTCGAACATGGAACATCTCCTTTCCCTCATTGTCGAGAAGGTGGAACCGTTCCTCCCTTCTGGTGCAGGGGCGGACAGCACGGTGTAGATATCTTCAACCGAATGACCTGTGCCGCCAATTCAACCGTTGCGTTCGTATGTCCCCACCAATTCTGCTTCCTCCAGGACATGTTTTTTGGCTTCTTGCCAGATGCGCTCCACGCCCGCGGACCCCGGAATCGCGAGGCTCGGCGTGTCGAGCGCGGCAAGTCGGAAATGGTAATGATGGATGCCGTGCCCGATCGGCGGTTCAGGACCGTCATAGTAAGCGTTGCCAAAGTCGTTTGTGGCTTGCCTGAGCGCTGCAGGACCAGGCTTGCCACTCTCAGCGTCGGGCAGTTCGCCGACGTCAGGCGGGATGTTGAACACTGCCCAGTGACCGAAGGTTCCGTTCGGCGCATCGGGATCCTGCACGACGAGAACGAGGCTCTTCGCCTTATCCGGCACGCCCGACCATTTCAGCGGCGGGGACACGTTCTTTCCATCACGGGTATATCTTTCCGGAATTTTTCCACCCTCGGCAAAGGCGGAACTGCTGAGCGTAAGCGGCATGGTTCATTCCTCCAAAAAACGGCTTGTTCGTGGCGGGCTTGTGCTCGGCAAGCGCACTGATGGAGGAATGGACGTCCCTCGGAAACGTTCCATTGTGCGAACCATTGGCTGGCTGGTTTTCAGGCTTTGACGATATCTGTCTGGACCCCTAACATCTGGTCTCAGACTCACTACGTGTTGAGAGGGAACCACAAAGGCTTTCCGACAGTTGAATGAAGAGGCGACAGCAACCAGACCGGCCGGGGCGAGGATACCATGCGCGAGAACCACTCCGACGTCTTCGATCTGTTTTCGGAGATTTACACGAATGCGGCGCAGGAGGAGATAAGCATCCAGCAATATCTCCTCGCCTGCCGTGAGGATAAATCGATGTATGCCTCGGCGCCCGAACGGATGGTCGAGGCGATCGGCGAACCCACTCTGGTCGACACCAGCATGGATGAGCGGCTCGGCCGCATTTTCGCGAACAGGACAATCAAGGTGTACCCCTCCTTCGCCGAGTTTTATGGCATGGAGGACACGATCGAGCGTATCGCCGGCTATTTTCGCTACGCCTCTCAAGGGCTTGAGGAGCGCAAGCAGATTCTTTACCTGCTCGGCCCTGTCGGCGGCGGCAAGTCCTCGCTGGCCGAACGGCTGAAGAAGCTGATGGAGCAGCGTCCGATCTATACGCTGAAGGTCGGCGACCAGATCAGCCCGGTTTTCGAATCGCCGCTCGGGCTTTTCCATCCCGACCGCATGGCTGACCTTTTGGAGGACAAATACGGCATCGCGCGGCGCCGGTTGAACGGCTTGATCTCGCCGTGGGCGGCCAAGCGCCTCGATGAACTGTCCGGCGACATCTCCAAGTTCAGCGTCGTCAAGCTGATGCCTTCGCGGCTGCGCCAGATCGGTATCGCCAAGACCGAGCCAGGCGATGAAAACAACCAGGACGTTTCGGCCTTGGTCGGCAAGGTCGACATAAGACAACTCGAGCATTTCAGCCAATCCGATCCGGACGCCTATTCCTACAGCGGCGGCCTGAACCGGACCACGCAAGGGTTGCTTGAGTTCGTCGAGATGTTCAAGGCGCCGATCAAGGTCCTCCATCCGTTGCTGACCGCTACCCAGGAAGGCAGCTACAACGGCACGGAAAACTTCGGATCTTTCCCTTATCAGGGCATCGTCGTGGCCCATTCCAACGAATCGGAATGGCTGCAGTTCAAGAACAACAAGAACAATGAGGCGTTCCTCGACCGTATCCTGGTGGTCAAGGTGCCGTATTGCCTGCGGGTCACCGAAGAAAGGCAGATCTACGAAAAGCTGCTGCGCGAGAGCGAGTTGGCCTCCAGCTCCTGCGCTCCGGAGGTGCTGGACATTCTCAGCCGGTTCACCGTATCGACGCGTCTGGCCGAGCACGACAATTCGCCGCTCTACACGAAGATGCGCGTTTATGACGGCGAAAACCTCAAGGACATAGATCCCAAGGCGAAGTCGGTTCAGGAATACCGCGATGCCGCTGGGGTCGACGAAGGGATGACCGGCGTCAGCACGCGCTTTGCTTTCAAGATCCTGTCGCAGACATTCAACTACGACACCAAGGAAGTGGCCGCCGATCCCGTGCATCTGATGTACATTCTGGAGGAGGCGATCAAGCGCGAGCAGTTCCCAAAGGAAACGGAAGCTGCTTATCTCGACTTCATAAAGTCCGAACTCGCCCCGCGTTATGCCGAGTTTATCGGCCATGAGATCCAGAAGGCTTATCTGGAATCCTACAGCGAATACGGCCAGAACCTGTTCGACCGCTACATCGCCTACGCCGACGCCTGGATCGAGGATCAGGACTACAAAGACTCCGACACCGGCCAGATCCTCAATCGCGAGGTGCTGGACAACGAACTGTCGCAAGTCGAAAAGCCGGCCGGCATCGCCAATCCCAAGGACTTCCGCAACGAGGTCGTGAAGTTCACGTTGCGCGCCCGGGCCAGGAATAATGGCCGCAATCCGTCATGGACAAGCTATGAAAAGCTGCGCGAAGTCATCGAAAAGCGGATGTTCGGCCAGGTCGAGGATCTGCTCCCGGTGATCAGCTTCGGCTCCAAGCAGGACAGCGTAACAGAGAAGCGGCATACCGAGTTCGTGCATCGGATGGTCGGACGCGGTTACACCGAACGTCAGGTCCGCCGGCTGGTGGACTGGTACATGCGGGTGAACAAGGCGGGTTGAGTCCGGCCGGGATGGTTCCATGCCGATCTTCATCGATCGCCGACTGAACCCGAAGGACAAGAGCCTCGGCAACCGCCAGCGCTTCCTGAAGCGTGCGCGCGAGGAACTGAAGCGAAGCATCCGGGATCAGATCCGCACCGGCAAGATCGCGGATGTGGATGCCGAGCATGCCGTCTCCATGCCAGCGAGGGGCACAGCCGAGCCGAGCTTCGGCGATGCGAAGGACAGCGGCAGGCGGCAGCACATCCTGCCGGGCAACAAGCATTTCGCCCCAGGCGACCGGGTTCCCAAGCCCGGCCAGGGCGGCGGCGGCTCGTCTCCCGGGAAAGCGGTCTCGGAAGACGACTTTCGTTTCGTGCTCTCGCGCGAGGAGGTGCTCGATCTCTTCTTCGAGGATCTCGAACTTCCCGACATGGTCAAGCTCAATCTCAAGGAGATACTTGCCTTCAAGCCGCGCCGGGCTGGGTTCGCCGCGACCGGTGCCCCAACCAACATCAATGTCGGGCGCACGATGCGAAACAGCCATGGTCGCCGAATTGCGCTCAGGCGTCCCAAGCAGGGGGAACTCGATGCGATTGCGGAGGAACTCGCAATCCTGGAGGCAGAGCCCGCGAGCGCGGCGGCAGGCCAGCGCATTACAGCGTTGCGGGAAGAGCTTGAGCGACTTGAGCGCCGCCGCAAGCGGATCGCCTATGTCGACCCGGTCGACATCCGCTTCAACCGTTTCGACTTCCGGCCCGTGCCGAATGCCAATGCGGTCATGTTCTGTCTCATGGACGTATCCGGCTCAATGGGCGAGCGCGAGAAGGATTTGGCCAAGCGCTTCTTCGTGCTGCTGCACCTGTTCCTGAAACGGCGCTACGATCGCACCGAAATCGTCTTCATCCGTCATACGCACGAGGCGCAGGAGGTGGATGAGGAAACCTTCTTCTACAATACGCAAAGCGGCGGTACGGTCGTTTCCACGGCCCTCGAAGAGATGCACCGCATCATCGAGCAACGCTATCCCAGCAACGAGTGGAACATCTATGCCGCCCAGGCATCGGATGGCGACAATTTCGTGACCGATTCCGAGCGCTGCATAGGCCTCATGGACAGCCAGATCATGCGCCTGTGCCAGTATTTCGCCTATGTCGAGATCATCGACGAACGCGAGAGCCATATTTTCGGCACCACCGACAATGGAACCTCGCTCTGGCGCGCCTACAATGCTGTCAACCAGAGATGGCCGAATTTCCAGATGAGCCGCATCGCCAACGCAGCCGACATCTATCCGGTCTTCCGCCAGCTCTTTGCCAGGCAGCCGGCCTTCCAGAAGAGCGCTTGAGGGAGAGCCGATGGCGAGCCAGACCAGCAAATCCGGCCAAACCAGCAAATCCGGCCAAGCCAGCAAATCAGGTTTGCTCTTTTCCGGATCCGACTGGGATTTCAAGACATTGTCGCGCGCCTACGAAGCGATCGAGGCGCTCGCGATCGAAGAGCTTCACCTCGACGTCTACCCGGTGCAGATGGAGATCATCTCCTCCCAGCAGATGCTCGACGCCTATTCCTCGGTCGGCATGCCGCTGATGTATCGCCATTGGTCCTTCGGCAAGCATTTCCTCTACCAGGAATTGCTCTATCGCAAAGGCGGGCGGGGGCTCGCCTATGAACTGGTCATCAATTCAAATCCTTGCATCGTCTACCTGATGGAGGAAAACACCATGGCCCTGCAGGCCCTGGTGACAGCCCATGCAGCGCTTGGTCATAATCATTTCTTCAAGAACAATCACCTGTTCCGGCAGTGGACGGATGCCAGCGCGATCCTGAGCTATCTTGATTTCGCGAAGGGTTACATTGCCCGCTGCGAGGAGCGGCACGGCGTGGCCGCGGTGGAGGCGATCCTCGACTCCGCCCACGCGCTGATGGAGCAGGGCGTGTTCAGATACCATCGGCCGCCGAAGCTGTCGTCGGAGCGGCAGCGCGAAGGCGTTCGCGAGCGCCTGGAGTACGAAGAGCGGTCCTACAATGACCTGTGGCGCACGCTCCCGCGTTCGAAGGACGGAGACAATGTTGGGGAAAAGGATCCCGGCATGGCGGAGCGGAAGAAAACGCTCAACCTGCCCGAGGAGAACCTGCTCTACTTCCTGGAAAAAAACAGTCTGGTCCTGGAGCCTTGGCAACGTGAAATCATCAGGATCGTCCGCGTCGTCGCGCAATATTTTTATCCGCAGCGGCAGACGCAGGTGATGAACGAAGGTTGTGCCACGTTTGTGCACTACACACTCATGAACACGCTGTTCGATCGCGGCCTGATCACCGAAGGCGCGATGCTGGAAATCCTGCGCAACCATTCGAACGTGATTTTCCAGCCGGGCTTCGACGATCCGCGGTTTTCCGGCATCAATCCTTATGCCTTGGGCCTGGACATGATGCAGGACATCCAGCGCATATCGACTGAGCCGACCGCCGAGGATCGTGACTGGTTCCCCGATATAGCCGGCAACGGCAATTGGCGCGAAACCCTGCTCGACGCATGGGCGAACCATCGCGACGAATCTTTCATCCGCCAGTATCTGAGCCCCGCCCTGATGCGGAAATGGCGGTTCTTTATCCTCGCCGATGCCGCCAGCGAACCGCATTACGAAGTCGCGTCGATACACAATGAGCGTGGCTACGAAAAGATACGCGCCGGGCTCGCTCACAACTACGACATCGGCGCCAGCCGGCCGGATATCCAGGTGGTGGATGTGGATCTGCTCGGCGACCGACAGTTGCGACTGGAGCACAAGGTGAAGAACGGCATCGTGCTGGAGGAGGCCAGCCGCGACGCGACACTGCGCCATATCCGTAGCCTGTGGGGCTATGAGGTCAGCCTGGCGGCGATCGATGCGCAAACGGGTGGGACGCTCAACGAGCGTTCGACCAGCCAAATCGGGGAATGATCAACCGGACGGCCGGCGACGGCGTCGGTCTACAGCCAATCGCTGCGGGGCCGCGCTGTTTCGCCATGCGTCAGCCCAGCCTCTCGTGATCAGGCTTGCTGTGGGTCCGATGCTCTGGCCGTAGGACCCGGGAAGGTCGGTTCCGTGGGAATCTCGGGTGGTGTATCGGGAGGAATTTCGACGGGCTGCCTTTCCGGGCTGGGAACGGGATCAGGCGAAGGCGGAGGAACGCCCGGAGGCTCATTCGGCGGAGTTTCCGGCGGAGCAGGCGGCCGGGCAGGCTCAGGATTGGGATTATCCGGTATTGGAACGGGATTGTTCGGATCAGGATCAGGATCGGTCATGGCCGTTTCCTTGAGGAGGATCACCCTGGGATGTTCCTGAGGAACACCCTGGGATGTTCCTTGAGGAGGATCACCCTGGGATGACAACCATCGCGCCTGACGATGGTTCCCTGCCGTCACAGGCGTGGCCATTTGGAAGGCCGATGGCACGGACGCGCCGTCCGAATGACAATTTCGGCGGAGCTCAATGCCAGCGGCGCTGGAAAATGGGGCCGCGCCTCCACCTTCGTCACCTTTACCGGGTCGGGGAGCACTCTATGTACGCTGCTTATTGCGAGGCACGGATCAGGGAGCAGCAGCATGCGCGCGTTCATGATTGTCACCCTTCTTCTGGTCGCAATCACGATGGCGCTCTCGCTCGCGCACGCGTTGGAGTTGCCCGGCAAGTTGCGCCTCAAGGAGGCCACTTACAAATCTGTGCAGGCGATCTACTATCCCGGCTTCACTATCGGCGGGTTCGCCGAGATCGGCGGCATCATTGCGCTCGCCATCCTGCTCTACCTGACGCCTTATCCAGGCGCTCGATTCTGGTGGACCTTGACGGCCCTTGTCTTCTTGGTGGCGGAACATGCGACCTATTGGTTGGTCACCCATCCCGTCAACAATTTCTGGGTGCAAGATGTCGCTGTGTCGAAGCCAGCCGCGACGTTTTTTTCATTGCTCCCTCGGAAGCAAAGCCGCGACTGGAGAGACTTGCGCGACGTTTGGGAAGCCTCGCACGTCGCCAGGGCAGGCCTTGCGATGCTGAGCCTGATCTCAATTGCTGTCGCCGCGACATTTTTTGCTGGGAGTGAATAACGCGGAGGATGCGCAGCGACGCTACTTGTTCGTCCGCATCTTCTGCCTTGGATTGATTCCGCCAAGGGCATTCGTGTCGTTCTCGACGTCGCCTTCGATCGTGTTTTCGCCTTCGAGCACGAGTTCGTCGCCTTCCTTGATCGTGCCCTTGGAGGTCCCGATACCGGGATTGTTCCTCAGATCGGCATCGCTCGGCTTTTTCCATTTTGGATGTTTGGTTCCGCTCATGGCACAACTCCTTCGAAAAGGGTCCTGTTCTAGAAACAGCAGGGCGCGATGAATGTTCCGCCGAAACGCACCTTGATGCGGCTCTGCCGTGAGGCGCTAAAGCCCGAACGGATAGGTGTCGGGAACGCCCGTTCCGACATGCTCCGGCCCAAGCGGCGTCACCGCGGCGGTCTCGTCAAACCAGACGAACGCGTCAAATTGCTGGGAAAGAGAGGCATCCGCATAGTGGCTGCGCAGCTCGGTCTCCGGCCGATAGATCACGCCGATGAAGCGCTCCAGCCGACGCTCCAGAAGCCGTTCGCGCAGCGTGTCGTCGCGCTTGATGTCGAGCAGGAAACGCGAGACGCCGCAGTCGTGGCAAAGCCGCTCGTAGCTATCGCTATGGGAAGGCCGCACCCGCTTGATTTCCATCTCGCCGTCCCAGTCGGAGGCCGCGGCCACTGTCCCGGAATGCGTGCCGAGCCCGATCAAGGCTGCCCCGTCGCCGAAACGCTGGCGGCAGAGCTGGCCTATGTTCACTTCGTCCCTGACAATTCCCATCTCGGTATAGCGGGCGTCGCCAATATGGGAATTATGCGCCCACACGACCGCCTTGGCGTTCGGCCCGCGAGCTTCCAGCAGATGCTCGAGCGTCTCGAACATGTGGGTGTCGCGCAGGTTCCAGGACTGCGCGCCGCCATAGTACATGATCCGATAGTAGCGTTCTGCGGAAGCGATCAGCCGGGCATTCTGGGTGGCATCCAGAAAATCGACGCCGTCCTGCTGCGCATAGTCGAGCTGTTTGGCAAGCAGTTCGCGGCATTGTTCAAGCACCGCCTTCTCGCATTTCTCGTAACCCGATGTGAGCGCGACACGGCCATAGGTGGATGGCTCGTTTTGCCAAGGCGTCAGGCAGCCATAGCGTTCACGTGCGATCTTTGCCGCCTGCGGATCGACCCGGTCGAGATATTGCAGAACCGCGGCGATCGATCCGCTCATGTTGTAGATGTCGAGGCCATAGAACCCCGCCAGTCGGGACGATATCCTGATCCTTTCATTGTGTTGTCGCATCCAGTCGACGAACGCCGCAACGTCCGTGTTGCGCCACATCCAGGTGGGAAACCGCTGGAACGGCGGATCGGCGTCAGCGCGTGACGACCGGTGGCGGACGTAGCGATCGATCGCCGCTGCATCAGGCCAGTCGGCCTCGACTGCGACGATGGTGAAGCCGTGTTTCTCGATCAGCCTGCGAGTGATCGCCGCGCGGGCTCGGTAGAACTCCGACGTGCCGTGGCTCGCTTCACCGAGCAGGACGACGCGCCTGTCGCCAAACCGGTCGAACAATTCGCCGAACGCCGGATCGTCGAAATCCGGCAGCGGTTCGGCCGCCGCCGCGATCATCTCCGGCAGGCTGCGCGTGCGCGCGCGTCCGGACGGACGATCCGCGATGCGGCTGCCATTCTCGGGCCAGCCCTGCTCGCCGATGAGCGGGACAAACCGCACGCCGCCGAAATCCTCTTCGCTGTAAGTTGCAGCGCCGGTTCGGGTGACCTTGAGAAGGCGCTGATCATGCGGTTCGTCGCCGACCGGGATGACGAGCCTGCCGCCGACGTCGAGCTGCTCCTGAAGCGCAAGCGGCGCACCGGGTCCGCCGGCTGCGACCAGAATGGCGTCGAAGGGCGCTGCGTCGGGCCAGCCTTTGGTGCCATCGCCGGTGCGAACTTCGATATTATCATAGCCAAGCTCTTCGAACCGCTGCCTCGCCGTTTCGGCCAATCCAGCGTGGCGTTCGATCGTGTAAACGCGTTCGACGATCCGGCTCATCACGGCAGCCGCGTACCCGGAGCCGGTGCCAACCTCCAGGACATGGTCGCCCGGTCCGATCTCCGCCATCTCGATCATCAATGCGACGATGTAGGGCTGCGATATCGTCTGGCCCTCCGCAATCGGCAGCGGCCCATCCTCGTAGGCGAATTCTTCAAAGCCGGGTGCGACGAAAGCCTCGCGCGGAACCTCACGCATCGCTTCCAGCACCTCGTGGTCATGGATGCCACGGCGACTGAGATGGACTTCGACCATTCGGTTGCGTGCATCGGGAAGATCGAGCATCTTTTGCTCCTCTTGCCAGTTGGCGGCCCTCCGGCCCGATTGTGCCCCCCAATCGTGCCCAACGGCGACAATCCCTCCATCAGTGCGCGCCCGGCCTCGGCAGCGCTTGATCTCATTTCCTGCGGCTCGTCTCCTTAACCGTTGGCGAGCTTCCAGGTTCCTGCAAAAGAGCGATTGGCGGGCGTAAATGGCGGCTCCAGCCGAACTTATTTCCGTGAAAATCCTTTCTCCGGGGCGATGGCACTCCAGATATCGACGGGCAAACGCATTCTGGAGACGTTTCGATGAACGACGAGGCTCGGACCACCGCGCAGCCAACAGGCCTTGATCAGGTCGCTCTCATGAACCGCTATTGGCGCGCCGCGAACTACATTTCGGTTGGCCAGATATACCTGCTCGACAATCCGCTCCTGCGCGAGCCCTTGAAAGCCGAGCACGTCAAGCCGCGGCTGCTCGGCCATTGGGGCACGACACCCGGCCTCAATTTCATCTACGTCCACCTGAACCGCGTCATCCGTGAGCGCAGTCTCGAAATTCTGTTTATCTGCGGCCCAGGTCATGGCGGCCCGGCGATGGTCGCGAACACATGGCTCGAGGGCACCTACAGCGAGATCTATCCGGAAATCGGCCAGGGCGAAGACGGCCTGAGAAAGCTCTTCCGGCAATTCTCCTTTCCTGGCGGCGTGCCTAGCCATGTGGCGCCCGAAACGCCCGGCTCGATCCATGAAGGCGGAGAACTGGGATATGCGCTGGTCCATGCTTTCGGCGCGGCCTTCGACAATCCCGATCTGGTGGTCGCCTGCGTCGTCGGCGACGGTGAGGCGGAAACCGGTCCGCTCGCGGCGGCATGGCACTCCAACAAGTTCCTGAACCCGGCATCCGACGGCGCCGTGCTGCCGATCCTGCATCTCAACGGCTACAAGATCGCCAACCCGACAATCCTAGCCCGCATGGATGACGTGGAATTGCGAAGCCTGTTTGCCGGCTATGGCTACGAACCATTTTTCGTCGAAGGTCACGAGCCAATTCCCATGCATCGGTTGATGGCCACGAAGCTGGACACCGCGCTGGACAGGATCCGCTCAATCCAGAAGCGAGCCCGTGCTCCGGGCTGGCAGGGAGAGCGTCCGCTGTGGCCGATGATCGTGCTGCGCAGCCCGAAGGGCTGGACCGGACCGAAAGAGGTCGATGGCAAGAAGGTCGAGGATTTCTGGCGCTCGCATCAAGTGCCGGTGTCGAATGCTCGCGGCAACGAGGCGCACCGCAAGATCCTCGAAGACTGGATGCGGAGCTACGAACCGGAAAAGCTGTTCGACGACGGCGGGCGTCTACTTCCAGACCTGGCGGCGCTTGCGCCAAACGGGTCCCAGCGCATGGGCGCGACCCCGTATGCCAATGGCGGATTGCTGAAGCGCGACCTCGCGCTTCCAGATTGGAAAAGCCTGGCGCTCGATGTGCCGCGTCCAGGAGGCGCCAAGGCCGAGGCGACGCGGATTCTCGGAAGCTATCTCCGCGACGTCATACGCCTGAATGCTGAGGCCAGGAATTTCCGGCTGATGGGGCCGGATGAGACATCCTCTAACCGCCTTGACGACGTATTCGAAGTCACGGACCGGGTCTGGATGCAGCGGATCGAGCCCTATGACGTCCAGCTCTCCCGGGACGGCCGCGTCATGGAGGTGCTTAGCGAGCATCTCTGCCAGGGTTGGCTGGAGGGCTATCTGCTGACCGGCCGCCATGGCCTGTTCTCCTGCTACGAGGCGTTCATCCACATCGTCGATTCCATGGTCAACCAGCATGCGAAATGGCTGAAGACATCCAGAGAGCTTGCCTGGCGCAAGCCGATCGCTTCACTCAATTACCTGCTGACCTCCCATGTCTGGCGGCAGGATCACAATGGCTTCAGCCACCAGGATCCGGGCTTTGCCGATTTCGTCGCCAACAAGAAGGCCGATACGGTCAGGCTCTATTTCCCGCCGGATGCCAACACGCTGCTCTGGATCACCGATCATTGCCTGAGAACCTACAACCGCATCAATGTCATCACCGCCGGCAAGCAGCCAGCGCAGCAATGGCTGTCTGTCGAAGACGCAGAGACGCATTGCCGGGCGGGGGCGGGGATCTGGGAATGGGCCGGAGCTGGGAAAGGCGAGGATCCGGATGTGGTCATGGCCTGCGCCGGCGACGTGCCGACACTGGAGACGCTCGCTGCCACCGACATTTTGCGCTCGGCGCTTCCGGACCTGAAGGTTCGCGTCGTCAACGTGGTCGACCTGATGACGCTGCAGTCAAATTCAGAGCATCCGCATGGCCTCGCCGATGAGGATTTCGACGCGCTGTTCACGAAAGCCAAGCCGGTGATCTTCGCCTATCACGGCTATCCCTATCTCATCCACCGGCTGACCTACCGACGCGCCAACCATGACAACATGCATGTGCACGGTTTTCGCGAGGAAGGCACCACGACCACGCCGTTCGACATGGTCGTGCTCAATGAGCTCGACCGTTTCCACCTGGCGCTCGCCGCGATCAAACACGTGCCTGGGCTCGCCGAACGGGCGAAAGATCTTGCCGCCGAACTTCAAGCGAAGCTTGTGGAGCATAGGGCCTATGTCCGCGAGCACGGCGAAGACATGCCCGAGATTCAGAATTGGAACTGGCCCCAAAGCGGTGCGACGAAGGCGGGCGATTGATGCGACAGGCAATTCTCGCGCTGAACGCCGGCTCCTCCAGCATCAAGTTCGGACTATACGACCTTGAACCCTCTGGGGAACTGCAACTCGTCTCGCGTGGTGCGCTGGATCTCGGCGACGCACCGAGGCTCAGCGCAAAGGCGGCCGAGGGAACGGTGCAGTGTGATCGGCCGCTTGCGGGAGACGCGCGCAATGCCGGCATCGGCGCGTTGCTCGACTGGATCGAGAGCGAGCTTGGCGGGCGGAAACTAATCTCCGCCGGCCACCGCATCGTGCATGGCGGGCGCGAATTCGTCGAACCCGTCCGTCTGACGCCTGAGGTGATCGACGCCTTGGACAGGCTGACGCCGCTTGCGCCGCTGCACCAGCCTCGCAGTCTCGCGCCGATCCGCACGCTTGCCGCGCTGCGGCCGGACCTGCCGCAGGTCGGATGTTTCGACACAGCTTTCCATCAGACGATCGATCCGATCGTGAGCCGCTTCGCGCTGCCGCGCAAATACGATGCGGAAGGGATCCGCCGCTACGGGTTTCATGGGCTTTCCTACGAATACATCGCCGGGCGGCTCAAGGAGATATCGCCCGCTCTTGCAGCGAAGCGGACGATCGTTGCCCATCTCGGCAGCGGAGCGAGCCTATGTGCCATGCACGACGGAAGAAGCGTCGATACGACGATGGGCTTTTCCGCGCTCGACGGCCTGGTCATGGGCACACGCTGCGGCGCCATCGATCCGGGCGTGCTCTTGTACTTCGTCCTGGAAAGAGGCATTGCGGCGGAGGCTCTGCAGCACATGCTCTATGAGGAATCCGGGCTGCTCGGAATATCCGGCATCTCAGGTGACATGCGCACGCTGGAAGCGAGCGACGACCCCCACGCGCGCGAAGCGGTGAGCCTTTTTGCGTTCCGGGCCGCAAGGGAGGCCGCCGCGCTCGCCAACACTTTGGGCGGCCTCGAATGCCTCGTGTTCACCGCCGGCATTGGCGAGCGCTCGGCGCCGGTCCGCAAAGCAATATGCGAAAGGCTCCATTGGCTTGGCGTGGCGATCGACGAGCCATCCAATGCCTCGCATGCCGGGATCATAAGCCGGCCGGACAGCAAGGTCGAAATACGCGTCGTCGCGACCGACGAGGAGAGCATCATTGCCCGCCACACGCGGGTGCAAGGGAATGCTCGATAACGCAATCAACGGCACGGTTTCCAACGCAAGGAACCCTGCGCGCCCGCGCCCGTTTCCCCATCTGATTACCAAAGGGAGAAATCCAATGGCCGAGACCACCAGTACGGCAGGCGCCTCAAAGGCGACAACCGAAGCCCAGGAGGCGATGAAGAAGCAGATCGCTGAGCTTCGCCGCGAAATCACCAAAATAAATCGGACCCTTTCCGACCAAGCCGAGGAGGCACAGGGCTGGTACGATAGCGCGGCCGACCGGGCCTCGCGTGCGGCCCGACAATTGCGCAACCAGGCGCACACCGTGTCTGAGACTGTCCAGCAGAACCCAGGCACAATCTCTTCGGCGATGGTGCTTGGCGGCGTATTCGGTGTCCTTCTCGGAATTGTGATTGCGAAGAGTTCCGAGCCTGAGCGGCGGTGGTTCTAGGGACAGATGACCACCTTGCAGTGCCGAGCCTGGCTATCGGCAATCAAGCATGGCTTTTGCGCTATCGGCATCCGTTACGATGACCGTCGCCAACCCGGCCCCCGCCACAGCTAGAAGAATGGCATGTTTGTGCGTCCCGCCTGAGGCGATGATGCGGCAGGGGATATTGCGGTAGTCTTCGAGCTCCGGCGAAAGCACCTGGCGGTTGAGAGGGTGGTCCACAGGCTTACCTTCGGCATCGAGATAGCGGCCCAGGAGGTCGCCGACGGCGCCGGCGGCAATGAGATCACGCGCATCCGTTCCCTCAGGCAGGCCGTAACGCACTTGCAGCGATTGCCGCGATACGTCCCCCACGCTCAGATAGGAGACATCCACATCATAGGTGCGGGGGAATATCCTCTGGAACACCGATTGGGAAATGATCGCCTCGCGCGATTGCGGGCTCTCGGCGTAGATCGGCGCCGCGAAATAGCAGCATTGCGCGCCCAGGACCTGCGCGAAGCCGCGGACGATCTCGAATGTGTTGATCTCCGAGCCGCGCGTCAGTCCGCCCATCATCGACCGAATCTCCATCTGCGGCTCGCTGACCGCCGTCATGTGCCGCACGGTTTCCCGCAGCGTCGCGCCCCAGCCGACGCCGATGGAGGCAGGCTTGCGGCTTTGGGTCAGCCGGTCCAGATAGGCGGCAGCACCCCGTCCGATGACCGAGTGCACCAGCCCGGGATCGCCCGGCGTCGGCACCACGACGGCATCCTGCAGGCCGAACCGGCTTCGCAATTCGGCCTCGAGTTCGATATTGGCGGCAAGCGGCGAGCTGAAGCCTATCCGCACGATCCCTTCCTCAAGTGCTGCGGCGAGAAGCTCGTTGACCCTGCGGCGGGTGAGATGCATACGCTCGCCGATCTCAGCCTGCGTCAGACCCTCCACATGATAGAGCCATGCGGCCCTGATCATCAGCTCCTGCTGGTCCATGCGCTTTCCTCCCCCCATGCCGTGGCCGCTTTCAGTTACAAACGTCACACTGGTGTAGCATTTGTAACCTACGAATCCCGGCGATCTGTTTCCGGCTGACTGGCCGATGTCAGCAAGGAAGTCATGGCCGTTTAGCCGGATAGCAGATTCAACAAGAATAGATCAACATGGATAAATGCTCTAGGCATGGGCAGGATACTCCGTGCTTATTTAGAAGATAGTTATATTAATACTTTGTGCCTAAATGTGTAATCTGCGGATTGTCACAAATAATTCATCTGTTCATTGCGAAACAGACACAGTGCTGAACATAAAACCGGTCGGATTGCTTTGGCCACGACTTGCCATTCCCGCAAAAGGAGATTCCGATGTTTTCACTCACTCGGCGCGGCGCGCTTGGTATCCTCGGCGTAACCGCAGGCAGCATGATGCTGCCGCGCTTTGCGATCGGTCAGGGCGCGCGCCCGTCCGTCACCATCGCCGTGCAGAAGATCACCAACAACAACACGCTCGACATATGGAACGAGCAATCCAATGTGGGCGAGCGGGTGTTTTTCCCCAATTTCTGGGAAGGGCTGATCCTGCGCAACTGGATGGGCAACCAAGGCCTGGTTCCCGGCCTTGCGACCGAGTGGAAACGGATCGACGATAAGACCGTCGAGCTCAAGCTGCGCCAGGGCGTGAAGTTCCACAATGGCGACGAGCTGACCGCCGATGACGTGGTGTTCAGCTTCTCGGCCCAGCGCGTTTTCGGCGACACGCAGCCGGTCGGCGGCAAGACGATCTTCGAGGACGACCACAAACCCGCAACGCCAAAGGAACTGCCTGCCACGATACCCGGCATCGGCCGCCGGCTGTGGCCCCGGCTCGCCGGCGTCGAGGCGGTGGACAAACACACGGTGCGTTTCCACAACGCGACCTCGGATGTGACGCTGGAGGGCCGCCTCTATGCCTTCGGCAGCCAGATCGCCAACCGCCGTGCCTGGGACGAGGCGGCGAACTATGTCGACTGGGCGCGCAAGCCGGTCACCACCGGCCCCTATTCGGTCGGCGAGTTCAAGCCGGACGTGTCGCTTACTCTCGTGGCCTTCGACGACTATTGGGGCGGTCGCCCGCCACTCGAGCAGATCCGTTTTGTCGAGGTTCCGGAGGTCGCCTCGCGCGTCAACGGGCTTCTGTCTGGCGAGTATGATTTTGCCTGTGACCTGCCGCCCGACCAGATTCCCGCTGTTCAGGGCGCCCCCGGCTTCGAGGTGCAGGGCTCGACGATCCTCAATCACAGGGTTTCGGTGTTCAACACCCAGAATCCGATACTCGAAAACCCGCTGGTGCGCCGCGCCATGACCCATTCCATCGACCGCCAGGCGATCATTGAAGCGCTATGGGCAGGCCAGACGACGATTCCGGCCGGGCTACAGTTCCCCTTCTATGACGAGATGTTCGTGCAGGGCTGGAAGGTGCCGGATTATAACCCCGATCTGGCGCGCGAGCTGCTGAAGCAGGCCAATTACAAGGGCGACGCGATCCCGTTCCGGCTCCTCGACAATTACTACACGAACCAGACTGCGAACGGCCAGATCATGGTCGAGATGTGGAACCAGGTCGGCCTCAACGTGCAGATCGAGATGAAGGAAAACTGGGCACAGATCCACGACCCGGCCGGCGTGAAAGGCGTGCGCGACTGGTCAGCCGGATGCGCTTTCAACGATCCTGTTGGCGGCATCGTCAACCAGTACGGCCCGAATGGTGAAGTCCAGCAGAAGAAGGATTGGACCAATGCCGAGGCCAATCAGATGGCCGCGATCCTGGAAACCGGCACCGACCACGCCGCCCGCAAGAAGGCCTTCGCCCGCATGCTGGAAATCTGCGAGCGGGAGGATCCGGTCTATCAGATCCTTCACCAGAATGCGGTGTTCACCGGTATGAAGTCATCGCTGAAGTGGAAGGCCGCCCCCGCCTTCGCCATGGATTTCCGCTCCACCAACTGGGCAAGCTGACCAGCAGCCACGAACCGGCTCCGGCAGGGAAACGCCCGCCGGAGCTTTTTCTTTTCACGATGTCCTTCGGGCGGACGGAGCGGAAGCGGATGGCGATGACAGCTGCAACGGCCAATCTGGTGGAACTGCGCAACCTGAAAGTCGCCTTCGACGGCGTTCAGGTGCTGCACGGCATCGATCTCGATGTCGCACGCGGTGAGGCGCTCGGCCTCGTCGGGGAATCAGGATGCGGCAAGTCAGTGACATGGCTGGCGGCGCTCGGCCTGTTGCCCGGCAAGGCAAGCGTGACCGGCTCCGTGCGCCTCGAGGGACGCGAGCTATGCGGCAGCCCGCGCAGCACGTTGGAGCAGGTGCGGGGCGGGCGGATTGCCATGATCTTCCAGGATCCGTCGAGCTCGCTCAACCCGGTCCTGTCGATCGGCCGCCAGATCACCGAGGCGCTGGCCATTCATCGGGGGCTACGGGGCGAGGCAGCGAAGACCGAGGCGCTGAGGCTGATGGACATGGTCGGCATCCCCGATGCCCGCCGCCGCTTCGATCTCTACACACATGAATTTTCCGGCGGACAATGCCAGCGCCTGATGATCGCCATGGCGCTGGCGGGTAAACCGGACCTGTTGATCGCGGACGAGCCGACCACCGCGCTCGATGCGACCATCCAGGCCCAGATACTCGATCTCCTGATCCGGCTGCAGGCCGAAACCGGCATGGCGCTGGTGTTCATCAGCCATGATCTCGGCGCGGTGTCGCAGGTCTGCGAACGCGTTTGCGTGATGTATGCGGGCCGCATCGTAGAGGAGGGTTCGGTCGCGCAGCTGTTTTCCAGCCCTCGCCATCCTTATACACGCGGCCTGTTCGACGCGATCCCGCGCATCGACGGTCCTCGAAAACGGCTGATCCCGATACCGGGCACGGTGCCGAACCCGAAAACGCTGCCGCAGGGCTGTGCCTTCGCGCCGCGCTGCTCGCGCACCACCGCTTTCTGCGAGACGTCGCCGCCCTCCCTCCTGCCGCAAAAGGACGGCCGCAAGCTCGCCTGCGCGCACCCGATCGAACTTGCGGTAGCCGGCAAGGCCGAACGCAAAGTCCCCGAAGATCTGCTGCAATGACGCCGCTGATCGAAGCAAAGGAGCTGGTGCGCATTTACGCGCTCAGGCACGGACCCTTCTCCCGCCCCAGTTTTGTTCGCGCCGTGGAGGATATTTCGCTGTCGGTATTCCCCGGCGAAACGCTGGGCATCGTGGGGGAGTCCGGCTCCGGAAAGTCGACGCTCGGACGAATGCTGCTCGGCATCGATCCGGCCCAGGGCGGCGAGGTGCGCTTCGAAGGGCAACCGATGCCGAGGCTTGGCACGCCGGAATGGCGGGCGCTGCGCGCCAAAATGCAGCTTGTCTATCAGGACCCGCTGGCCGCGCTCGACCGGCGGCAGACGATCGCGACCCAGATCGGCGAACCGCTGGACATTCATCGCATCGGGCCCAGGGAAAGCCGCGCCGGTCGCGTTGAGGACCTGATGGCGGCCGTCGGCCTGCGCCCCGACCAGGCCGGCAGCTATCCGCATGAGCTTTCCGGCGGGCAGCGCCAGCGGGCGGTGATCGCGCGGGCGCTGGCCGCCCGGCCCAAGCTCCTGGTGTGCGACGAGCCGGTCTCCGCGCTTGACGTGTCGATCCAGGCGCAGGTGGTGAACATGTTGAGCGACCTGCAGGAAGAGAACGGCATCGCCATGATCTTCATCAGCCATGACCTGAAGGTCGTGCGCAACCTGGCCGACCGTGTCGCCGTCATGTATCTCGGCAGGATCGTCGAGGAAGCCTCCTCCGACGTGATTTTCCAGTCGCCACGGCATCCCTACACCAAGGCGCTGGTTTCCAGCATGCCGATCCCCGGCAAGAAGCTGGAGGGACGTGTCATCCTCCAGGGCGAGCCGCCCAATCCGGCCGCACGTCCGTCGGGCTGCGCCTTCCATCCCCGCTGCCCTGTTGCGCGAGACATCTGCCGCACCAGCACGCCGGCGCTGCGCTCGGTCGAGACGGGGCGTACCGCCGCCTGCCATGTCGTGGCGGACAACGCCGCGATCGCGGCCTGATGGAGCCCGCATGATCCGTTTCGTTCTCGTGCGCGTTATGAGAGCCGTTATCACCATCCTTGCGGTGATGACCTTCGCCTTCGTCGTGCTGCGCATGTCGGGGGACCCGGCCGAGGTGATGCTGGGGCCGGACGTGCCGCAAAATGTCATCGAGGCGTTCCGCAAGTCGTGGGGTCTCGACCAGCCGCTCTGGATTCAATATTTGGCTTACCTCAAGTCGATCTTCACCGGCGATTTCGGCGTGTCGATGCGCGACAAGGCGCCCGCGCTGCAACTGGTGCTGGAGCGCGTGCCGGCCACGCTGCAGCTCACCGTTCCGGCGCTCATCCTGAAGCTGCTGATCGGAATTCCGGCCGGCGTCTATGCGGCGCTGCACCGACAGAGCTTCGCCGATCGCGGCGTGATCCTGCTGGCGATCCTCGGCTTTACCATCCCCTCCTTTGTCATGGGCCTGCTGCTGGTGCTGATCTTTTCGGTGACGCTGGGCGTGTTGCCTTCCGGCGGTCAGGAGACATGGGTGCATGGCATCCTGCCGACGCTCACCATGAGCGTGGGCGGCGTAGGCATACTCGCCCGTTTCTCGCGCAGCGCCATGATCGAGGTGATGGGGCAACCCTATATCCGCACAGCTTCCGCCAAGGGGCTGAAATGGCGCGACGTGGTGTGGGGCCATGCGCTGCCCAACGCAGCCGTGCCGATCGTGACCATCGTCGGCTTCATGGTCGGCTCGCTGATCGCCGGCGCGGTGGTGGTGGAATCGATCTTCTCCTGGCCGGGCATCGGCAGGCTGCTGATTGTCTCGGTCAGCAATCGCGACCTTGCTGTCGTCCAGTGCATCCTGCTCATCGTCGCGGCCACCATGGTGGTGTCGAACCTCGTCGTCGACCTGCTCTACGGCTGGCTCGACCCGCGCCTGCGCTCGCCCGCGAGCCATTGAGGAGAACCGGCATGGCTTCGATCTATCCGGCGACCACACAGGCAAACGCGAGGCAAAGGGCTGGTTTCCTGTCGTCCATTCGCCGCAACCTGCCGCTGAGCGTCGGTCTCGGAATCCTGTGGCTGGTCGCCATGGTGCTGGTTGCCATATTTGCCGACCGCATCCGCCCCTATGGGATCACGCAGATGGATCTCACCAGCCGGCTTGCGCCCCCCGGCATGCTGAAGCACTTGCTGGGCACCGACGAGCTGGGCCGCGACGTGCTTTCGCGCCTCATCCAGTCGATCCGCCTTTCGCTCGTCATCGCCTTCGGGGCGACGCTCCTCTCGGCCGTGTTCGGCACGGCGCTCGGCTTCGCCGCCGCGCAGTTTCGCGGTTTGGTCGAGCATCTGGTGCTGGCGCTGGCCGACTTCCAGGCGGCCCTGCCGTTTCTCATCATGTCGCTGGCGGTGCTGGCGTTCTTCGGCTCCTCCATGGTGCTGCTGGTCTGCCTGATGGGTTTTTACGGCTGGGAGCGCTATGCGCGCATCGCGCGCGGTCTCGCGATCTCGGCGGGCGCGCAGGGCTATGCGGCCTCGGTGGTGCAGCTCGGCGCTACGCCGGCGCGGGTTTACCTGCGCCACATCCTGCCCAACGTCGCCTCGACGCTGATCGTTTCGATGACGCTGACCTTTCCCGAGATCATCCTGATGGAAAGCGGGCTGTCCTTCCTCGGCCTTGGCGTCCAGCCGCCGGCGACCAGCCTCGGCAATATGGTCGGCTTCGGCCGCGAATATCTGACCCGCGCGCCGTGGATCATGCTGGCGCCGGCCGCCGTCATCATGCTCACCACGCTGTCCATCTCGCTGGTTGGAGACTGGCTGCGCGACAGGCTCGATCCCACGGTGCGGTGAGATGTCGATCAGTTCTAGGAGACTTCCATGACTTTGATCACTGGCATGACTTTGATCACCGGCCATCGCGGCGCCCGCAATCTGTGGCCCGAGAACTCGCTTGTGGGCTTCCGCAACACGCTGGAGCTCGGTGTCGATGCCATCGAATTCGATGTTCACCTGACGGAAATGGGCGAGCTCGTGGTCATCCACGACGCAACGCTCGAACGCACGACGGAAGGCTTTGGACCGGTGCGGAAGCTGACGTTCGAAGAACGGGCAAACGTGAGATTGAAAGATACGGACGAGACCATCCCGACACTGGCGGACGTGCTGGCCGCGCTTTCTTCCAGGGCCGGGCCGGACCTGCATGTCGAGATCAAGACCGACGAAACCGGCATGCCCTATCCCGACATTGCCCGGCGCGTCGCCGAGGAGCTTCGACGCTTCGGCGTGGAGGACAGGACGCATCTGACGTCCTTCGACATTTCCGTTCTGGAAGACTGCCGGCGCCACGCGCCGCAGGTCGCGCGCCTCGTCTCCGTCAATGCTGACTGGGCCGAAAGACAGGGTGGCCTGGCGGCATTCCTTGCTCGCGTCGACGGACTCGTGGACATCGTCGCCATCCATCACGAGCTGATGGAGGCGCAATGGGACCTGGTTCGCGCCACGCTGCCGCTCGACCGGCTTTGGGTGTGGACGGTGAACGAGGAGGCGACGATCCGCCACTGGCTGGGACGGCGGATCGGCCGCCTGACATCGGACCGCCCGGACCTCGCCATCGCCTTGCGCTCCGCCGTGGTGACGGCAGCGCCGCTCGAAACCAACCGGGCCTGATCACGCCGATCGGCCGCATAACGACAATGCCAATCTGGCCCCACCTGGAGACAAAGCAAATGAGCAATCTTATCGCAACCGGCTTCAACGCGCAGTCTCGCGACGGCGAGCTGGATAGCCTCGAAGCCGATCTTCGCCGGCTCGAAAATATCGGCGTCGACACCGTCGAGCTTGCGCTCACCAGCATCGATCTCATCGCGGGCGGCCGCATCATTAGGGAAAGAGCGGACAGGCTCGTCGCGTTGACGGCCAAGTTTTCCTTCCGCTACACGGTTCATGGCCTCGTCTCCTCCAACTTCATGGACCCTGCGACCTGCACGTACCAGCTGCAGGCTGCCAAGGCGCTGGTCGAGATCTGCGACCGGATCGGCGCCCGTATCCTCGTCCAGCATGGCGGTTTCCTGCGCGCCGACCAGCCTCTCTTGCGCGCGGATGCGGACCGGCGCGAGCGCGAGGCTCTGTCCGAACTGGCGGAATTCGCCAAGCCTTACGGCGTACGCATCGCGCTGGAGAACATCTTCACCGCGGAACCGGGGCAATACCGGCAGACGCCAGCGGAGGTGGCCGAGACCGTCAAGGCCGTCAACCATCCCAATCTGGTCGCGCTGATCGACTTCAGTCATGCCTATCTCGAAGCGACCTATCGCGGACTGAACTTCCGCGAGCAGATCCGCGCCATGGCGCCAGTGGCCGGGCATCTGCATGTCCACGATTCCTTCGGCCGCCCACAGGGTTTTTACAAGCCCTACTTTCTGCAGGAAGCGACGGCGCTGGGCCTCGGCGACCTGCACATGCCGCTCGGCTGGGGCGACATCGCCTGGGAGGAGATTTTCAGCGAGCTGGCGTTCCTGCCGGGAACGGTGCTGATGATGGAGATCGGCGAACGCTACCGCAGCGAGCAGCCAGCCAGCCTCGAACGCGCGAAACGCCTAATGGCGCTGAACGGCACGCGCAGTTCCATGGCTGCCGAATGACAGGCCATTTGATTTTGGCCTGAAGGACATTGCAACGGTCGAGACTGTCTGGGTATCGTTGGCATAGTTCGAATTGAGGAGCAGCCGGCCGGATCGGCCGGCCGCACTGCCGCTTAAGGTTCGTGTTGGCGACGCAACCAACTGATGGAGAAGATATGCGGCAAGCGCTGATCGTGTGGGGCGGCTGGGACGGACACGAGCCGGAAGAGGGTGCGCGCGTCGTCAAGGCGATGCTCGAAGAGGAGGGGTTTGGCGTGCGCGTCGAAACCACGACGGAGATATTCGCCGACCCCGCGATCGCCGATTTGAGCCTGATCGTCCCGATCTACACAATGGCCAAGCTTGCGAAGAACGAGGAGCTCAACCTGACAAAAGCAGTCGAGGGCGGTGTCGGCCTTGGCGGCTATCATGGCGGCATGTGCGATGCATTTCGCGAAGCCACGGAATACCAGTTCATGTGCGGCGGCCAGTGGGTGGCCCACCCGGGCAACATCATCGACTACCGGATCGACATCACCAGGCGCGACGATCCCATCATGAACGGCATCGATGATTTTTCGTACCGCTCGGAGCAGTACTACATGCATGTGGATCCGTCGAACGAGGTGCTGGCGACAACCACCTTCTCCGGCGAGCACGCATCCTGGATCGAAGGCGTGGTCATGCCGGTCGTCTGGAAGCGCCGGCACGGCAAGGGAAGGGTGTTCTATTCGGCGCTCGGCCATGCCGCCAAGGAGTTCGCGGTGCCGCGGATGCGAACGATATTTCGTCGCGGCCTGGTGTGGGCGGCGCGCTGAGAGCGCTTGCCGGAGCACGCACCGTCGTTTCATCGGGCAATGCGGCGCAGGGCCAAGGCAGCGACAGCGGTGGCCGCTGCCAGAAGCGGCAGCCAGGCTTGCGGATCGCCCATGGCATGGAGCGTCAGGCCGCTGAGCAGCAGCCACAGCAGCGGTATCGGAAACAGCAGCGGCGGGCCTGTGGCGCCGCTGTTTCCGATACCG
>NZ_RZTA01000083.1:0-29352 GCF_004023115.1 Mesorhizobium sp. M6A.T.Cr.TU.017.01.1.1 | reverse complement strand
GGGGGAGATTGGCAGCTTCGTCGTTGCGCCCTTCTTTCAACGACTGAGATTGGCGAAGATCGACGTGACAACCAATCTCCCCCCTTGAGGGGGAGATGTCCGGCAGGACAGAGGGGGGTGCCTGGGCGAAGGCATCAGTCGCGATGCTAGCCCTCTTCCTGCGCGATATCCGCCTGAGTATCCGGGCCGGCGGCGGGGCGCTGACCGGCGTGATCTTCTTTCTCGCGGTGATCGCCACGATCCCCTTCGGCGTCGGACCGGACCTCAATCTGCTCGCCCGCATCGGCCCGGCAATCCTGTGGATCGGCGCCTTGCTCGCTTGCCTGCTCGGCCTCGACCGATTGTTCCAGGCCGACAGGGAAGACGGTTCGCTCGACCTTCTGGTGCTCGGCAACGACCAGCACATGCTGGCGCTGACCGTGCTGACGAAATGCCTGGCGCATTGGGCGGGAAGCGTGCTGCCGCTGGTCATCGCGGCACCTTTGCTCGGCCTGTTCATGAATATGGAGCCGGTAGGCATCGGCGCCACGGCGCTGACCCTTTTGGTCGGCACGCCGGCGATCACCTTCATCGGCGCTGCCGGCGCGGCGGTGGCGGTGGCGCTGCCCCGCGGCGGGCTGCTGATCTCGGTGCTGGTGCTGCCGCTAACCATTCCCGTGCTGATCTTTGGCGTCTCGGCAAGCTATGGCGCGGTGGCGGACCCCGATCCGTTCCTGCAGCCTTTCCTCATTCTCGCCGCGCTGACCTTGTTTCTTGCCGTGCTGGGGCCGGTTGCCGCGGCGCTGGCGCTGCGTCATGGGGCGGACTAAATTAGACGGCCGCCTGACCTCAAGGCTGCGGCGCTGCTGTCGATTGCGAAGCCGATAGCGCAAGGTTAAGGAAAGACATGTTCGAACGAAGCGAAATGGTCCGGCGGAAAGGCTTTGCGCCGGCGGAGCGAACCATATGAGCGCGCATGCGCTCTATGTGACCGCCGCCTATGCCATCACGGCCGTGGTTCTGGCCGGGCTGGTCGGCTGGATCCTTCTCGACCAACGGGCACGCAAGCGGGATCTCGCCGAGCTGGAAGCGTCCGGCGTGCGGCGGCGCTCCGACAAGGCGGGGACAACGAAGCCATGAGCATCGAGGCCAAAACGCCGGCGCGCGGGCGGCGCCTGATCGTGCTTTTGCCGCTGCTGATTTTCCTCGGGCTGGCGGGGCTGTTCCTGACGCAGCTGCTGTCCGGTCGTGATACGTCGGAAGTGCCATCGGCGCTGATCGGCCTGCCGGCGCCGCAGACCAATCTGCCGGCGCTGGAGGGCATGAATTTGCCGGGGCTCGATTCCAGGCAGT
The DNA here is from genome assembly GCF_004023115.1 of Mesorhizobium sp. M6A.T.Cr.TU.017.01.1.1. NCBI lineage: Bacteria > Pseudomonadati > Pseudomonadota > Alphaproteobacteria > Hyphomicrobiales > Phyllobacteriaceae > Mesorhizobium > Mesorhizobium sp. M6A.T.Cr.TU.017.01.1.1. The sequence goes on along the minus strand of NZ_RZTA01000083.1, from coordinate 28,020 downwards.
TCGCCGGCAAGGTCACGCTGGTCAACGTCTTCGCGTCCTGGTGCGGGCCATGCCGTGACGAACATCCGGTGCTGCTGGCGCTGTCGCAGGACAAGCGCTTCGTCATCGCCGCGCTCAACTACAAGGACCAGCCGGAAAACGCCCGCCGGTTCCTCGGCGATCTCGGCAACCCGTTCCAGGCGATCGGCGTCGACGCGGCGGGGCGCGCGGCGATCGACTGGGGCGTCTACGGCGTGCCGGAAACCTTCGTCATCGGCAAGGACGGCAAGATCGCCTACAAGCATGTCGGCCCGCTGACGCCGGGCTCGGCGCAGACGCTGCTTTTGCCGGAGATCGAGAAGGCGCTGGCCGCGCCGGGCTGAGACGGCGGAAACGCGATGGTCGAACGGAACATTCGCGATCATTTTCTGGCTCAGGCGAAAGCCTGCGACGGGCTTGGCTCGCCCTTCACCGCGAATTTATGCCGTGCGTTGGCCAAGGTTCTCGACGCAAACACCAAGACCGGGCAGGTGGTGCTCGGCTGGCCGGGCGACGCGCGCGCTGACGCCCTCGCATTGCGGGTCTGCGGCGCGCTGCATGCGTTGGTGCTCTCGCGTGCTAGTGAGCGACTGGCACTGATCTATCCGCCCAACCAGACAAGCGAATCCGAGATCGCGGCGGTGCTGCCGGAGGCAATTGCGCGATCCGACGAGCGGATCGTCGCCGGCCTCGCCGGCGCGCCGCAGACCAATGAAATCGGTCGGTCGGCGATGCTGCTGCCTGGATTTCTGACGGTCGCGCGGGAAACCGGCCTGCCGCTGGATCTGTGCGAGATCGGCGCCAGCGCCGGGCTCAATCTCCTGTTCGACAGCTTTCACTACAACTATGGCGATGCCGAATGGGGCGACCCGGCCTCCCCCGTGCGGTTGGCGCCGGAGACGCGCGGCCGCGCTGTTCCGCTTGATGGGGCGATCGGCGTCCGCCACCGCTCCGGCTGCGACGTCGCGCCGGTGGACGTCGCCGACGCAGCGGCGCGGTTACAGCTTCGGTCTTTTGTCTGGGCCGATCAGGCAGCGCGGCTGGCCCGGCTCGACGCCGCGCTGTCACTTGCCGAAAAATTTCCACCGCTGCTTGTCAAAGCGGACGCGGCGGATTTTGTCGAGAAGGCACTGGCCGCACGGCAGCAGGGAGGCGCCTTCGTGCTCTACCATTCGATCATGTGGCAGTACCTGCCGCGGGCGACCAAGGATGCCATCACCGCTGCGCTGGAGCAGGCGGGCAGACAGGCCACGGCCGCTACGCCTATCGCAAGGCTGAGGATGGAGCCGCGCGATCCCACAAACAATTGGGCGGTGCTCAGCCTCACTCTATGGCCCGGCGGCGAGACACGCCGCTTGGCCCATTGCGATTATCACGGCCGCTGGATCGAATGGATCGGCTAAGCCCGATCAAACAGTTCTGGTTGCGCGTGATCTCGTCCGAAAAGTCTGCAACTTTTTGCTGCGCTGACCTTCGGTTCGGGATCATGCGTTCGCCTCAGCCGTAGATCTGCTTGTGGACCTGATAGAGCATTTCGCTGCGGTCGGCGCGCATGTCGGCCAGATCGCGGCTGGAAAAGGAGTCGATTTCGGCGACGAGGCGGTTGTATTGCCGGCGCTTGGCGATGCTGGTGCGAGCGCGGCTCATGAGGCTGTCGAGGATCATAGCAAGGTTCCTTCTGCGCCGCATTGTTGCGGCCGGTTGTTCCTCCCTTGATCTGTATGGAGCATGACATAGTTATGGTGCGTTGCAAAAAGAAGATGTTGCAATGCACCATTGCGCTGGACGCATAGCCGGTGAACGGCGCATAAACCCCGTCATTTGGACCCTATCATCTGAGCAAGGGCGGCACTGCCGCAGCTTGCCTCGATGCCTCAAGATGGGTGAGACTGATATCAGCGATCTTGCCATATTGATCGCCGGCTGGCTTGATCGCGCCGGCATCACCGATTTGCATGACTGGGAGGAAAACCATGGCCGCCGAAGACTACGAGATTCTCGATCCACGTTTTGCCCGGCTGTTCAACAGCAATGCGCAGGTGGAAAAGCTGTTCACCGGATGCCGCTGGGCGGAAGGGCCGGCCTGGTTCGCGGCCGGCCGTTATGTGGTCTGGTCCGACATCCCCAACAACCGCATGCTGCGTTACGACGAGACCGACGGCAGCGTCAGCGTGTTCCGGCAGCCGTCGGGTAATTCCAATGGCAACACCGTTGACCGGCAGGGTCGGCTGGTCACTTGCGAGCATTCGGGCCGGCGGGTCAGCCGCACCGAGCATGACGGCTCAATCACCACCATCGCCGACAAATGGCGCGGCAAGCGGCTGAACTCGCCCAACGATGCAGTGGTCAGGTCCGACGGGTCGATCTGGTTCACCGACCCAACCTACGGCATCGACACGGACTATGAGGGCGACAAGGCCGAGAGCGAGATCGGCGCCTGCCATGTCTACCGGGCCGATCCCGGCACCGGTGAGATCGACGCGGTGATCACCGACATGGTCAGGCCCAACGGGCTTGCCTTCTCGCTCGACGAAAGCAAGCTCTATGTCGTCGATACCGGCCGCACGCACGGCGCGCAGAATCCGGCGCATATGCGGGTGTTCAATGTCGACAAGGGTGGCAAGAAGGTGTCCGGCGAAAAAGTCTTCGCCGACTGCACGGCCGGCCTGTTCGATGGCTTCAGGCTCGACGATCAAGGGAGGATCTGGACCAGTGCCGCCGACGGCATCCATTGCTACGATCCGGACGGGACGCTGATCGGCAGGATCAAGGTGCCGGAAGTCGTCGCCAATTGCGTGTTCGGCGGCAACAAGCTGAACTGCCTCTATATCGCCGGCACGACCTCGCTCTACATGGTCCGGCTGATGGTCAACGGCGCAAAGACATTTTGAGCGGCCGCCAAGCAATATCCCAGGGGAGGGAGCCATGCCATTCGTGAACACCCGCCTGGTCAAGGAGGTGATTGCCGATGACCCGGCCGGCAAGAAGGCCGCGATCGCCGCCCAGGTGACGGCGGCCATCACCGGCGCCACCGGCCTGACCAGCAACGACGTCTGGGTGGTTTTCGAGGAGGTCGCTGCGCGGGACTGGTTCGTTGGCGAGACCGATGTCGAGACGATGCGCAGCAAACGTTGAAGGAGTTTCGCCGCGACCTTTGATGGTTGCAGCGCGGCCGGTCAGCAGGCGTCGAAGGCCGAGAGGTGTTTCGGACGGATCATGTCCGAAACAGTCTACCACATGGTGTGTTTGTATTCGTCATCCAGCCAGCGGTCGGTCGCCTCGGCCGAATCGGCGAGCGCCAACTGGTCGCGCAGGATCTGGCCGAGCGTCGGCAGCGTCGCGCGGTCGTGCCAGGTTTCGGGCTTCCACAAATCGGAGCGCATGAAAGCCTTGGCGCAGTGCATGTAGGCGGCCTTGACCGTCACCAGGACGACGCTTTGCGGTTCCTTGCCGTCGACCGCGAGCCGCTCGCGCAAGCCCGCATCGACGGTGATGCGAGCATCGCCGTTGACGCGCAGCGTCTCGTTCATGCCTGGAATGAGAAAGAGCAGCCCGACCGAGGGGTTGATAAGAATGTTCTCAAGCGTGTCGAGACGGTTGTTGCCGGGCCGGTCGGGGATGGCGATGGTCCTCTCGTCGAGCATGACGGCAAAGCCGGGCTTGTCGCCCTTCGGCGTCACATCGGCATTGCCGGCGCCGTCGGAGGAGCCGATCAGCACGAAGGGGCTTTTGCCGATGAAAGAACGGCTGTGACCATCCAGCGCCTTCAATTCCTTGCGGATAGAGCCGTCGGTCGGCCGAGGCGTCTTGTAGATCGTTCTCAGCTCTTCGCGCGTGGTGACGAATTCCATGCCCTCTCCCAACTGTTACTTGCCTGCCTTCTCTTCTTTTCCGGGCTTGCCTTCAAGCGAATGGCGCATGATCAGCGGCATTTGGCTGAAGGTGAAAAGAAGCGTGATCGGCATGATGCCCCAAACCTTGAAGGTAACCCATGCGTCGGTGGAAAAATTCCGCCAGACCACTTCATTGACAAGGGCCAGGAACAGGAAAAACAGGCCCCAGCGGAAGGTGAGTTTCTTCCAGCCTTCGGCATCGAGGCTGAAGGCCGAATCGAAGACGTAGCCGAGCAGCGATTTGCCGAAGAACAGGCCGCCGAGCAGGACGCCGCCGAACAGCATGTTGACGATGGTCGGCTTCATCTTGATGAAGATGTCGTCCTGCAGATAGAGCGTCAGCGCGCCGAAGACGAACACGACGACGCCCGACACCATCGGCATGATCGGCAAGGTACGGGTGAGCAGCCAGGAGGCGATCAGCGCGATCGCGGTCGCCGCCATGAACAGGCCGGTGGCGACGAAGATTGGTCCGCCGAGTTCGGCAAGGGCGGGAAATTTCTGCGACAGCCATGCGCCGCGCGCGTTGGCGAAGAAGAACACCATTAGCGGGCCGAGCTCCAGCACCAGCTTGAGCAGCGGGTTGACGCCTTCCTTCTTCTGTTTCTGCGGGTCGGACGGGTCGCGTTCGAGAATGGGCGGGTTCATAGGCTTCCTTCTTACGCATGATCCCGTCAAAAAAAGTCTGCACTTTTTGGGATCATGCTTGTTAGGCCACTCCAGCGATCGCCTTGGCGAACTCGCTTGCGGAGAAAGGTTCGAGGTCGTCGACCTGTTCGCCGACGCCGATGAAATAGACCGGCAATTTGTGCTTTGCCGCGATCGCCACCAGAATACCGCCGCGTGCCGTGCCGTCCAGCTTGGTCATCACCAGGCCATTGACGCCGGCGACATTGCGGAAGATCTCGACCTGGTTGAGTGCGTTCTGGCCGGTGGTGGCGTCGACCGTCTGCAGCACGGTGTGCGGCGCCTCCGGATCTAGCTTGCCCAGCACCCGGACGATCTTTTCCAGTTCCGCCATCAGCTCGGTCTTGTTCTGCAACCGCCCGGCGGTGTCGATGATCAGCACGTCGGAGCCGGCTTGCTTGGCCTGTTCGAAGGCGTCGTAAGCGAGGCCGGCGGCGTCGGCGCCAAGCTTCGAGGCGATGACCGGCGATTTGGTGCGCTCGCCCCAGATCTTCAACTGCTCAATCGCGGCGGCGCGGAACGTGTCGCCGGCTGCGAGCATCACCGACAGGCCGCCATCGGTCAGCTTTGCCGCCAGCTTGCCAATGGTTGTGGTCTTGCCGGTGCCATTGACGCCGACGACAAGGATGACATGCGGCTTATGGCTGAGGTCAAGCTCCAGCGGCATGGCGACGTGGGCCAGCACCTTCTCCACCTCGGCCGCCATGATGGCGCGCACCTCCGTCTCGGAGACGTCCTTGCCATAGCGGCTGGCGGCCAGCGAATCGGTGATGCGCAAGGCCGTCTCCATGCCGAGATCGGCGCGGATCAGCACGTCCTCGAGATCCTGCAGCGTGTCCTCGTCCAGCTTGCGCTTGGTGAAGACGCCGGCGATGTTGCCGGACAGTTCCCGGGAAGAGCGGGCAAGTCCCTCCTTCATACGCTGGAACCACGAGCGTTTCGGTGCCGGTTCCGGCGCCTTCTGTGGCTGGGCTTTCTGCTCGACCTTCTTGGTTACGGTCACCTTGCCGGGGGCTGGCTTTGGCTCCGACGGTGGTTGCGGAACGGCCTCCGGCTCTGGTGCGATCTCCGCAAGGACCGGCTTCGCCTCGACCGGCGCAGGCTGGCGAATCGGGGGCGGAATTTCAGCCGGCGGTGCCTCAGGCTCGGGCGCCTTTGAGGGGGTCTCGGCGGGCGGCGCCGGCATGTCGACGGGCGCCGGCTCAGGCCGTTTTTCAGGCTGGGATGGGGCGACTTTTGGTGGCTGAGGCTCTGGTGCGGGAGCCGGCTCAGGGATGACGGGAACGGCCGGGATGTCCTCGGGCGCTGCCTGTTCAGCAGGCGTTTCCGGCTCCGGTTCCAGCTCCTCGACCGGAACCGGCTGGATTTCAGGCTCTGGCGCCGGCTCCTCGGCAGGCGCCTCCGGCTCCTCGATCGGAGCGGGTTCCGGCTGGATGTCTGGCCCGGGCGGAATGGTTGGTGCAGGAGCGGGCGCGGCCTCTTCAACAGGCGCCGGCTGCGGCGCGAGCGGTGCTTCCGCCTCGACTGGCGGCGGAGGCGCAGCTTCTGTTTCGGGCTGACGCTCTTCCCGTTTCAAAAATTCCGGAACGGCCTGCTCAGAAGCCGGTTTCAGCGCCTCCAGCGCATCCCATTTGATCGGCGGCAGAGGTGCCGACTCGTCGATCCGCTCCTCGACCACTTCCTGCTTGCCGAACGAAAATATCTTCTTGAAAAAACCAGCCATGTCTTTGCGTCTCAGGCGACGCTGGCGGCAAGCGGCGCCGCAATCAGTCTGATACCATCATGGCCGGCGATATCAGCCTCAACGATTTCGCCCGGCGCGCCGGCGGAGACCGCGGCGAGCGTAAACCCTTCGGTGCGGCCGAGCCCGTCGCGCTCGACCAGGATCGACTGGCGCGTTCCGGCGAGTGCGGCGAGGTGACTGACATAGGCGGCGCCACCGGCGGCGCGCAGCCGTGCAGCACGCTGCTTGACCACCTCGCGGCGAAGCTGCGGCATGCGCGCCGCGGGGGTGCCTTCGCGCGGTGAAAATGGAAAAACGTGGAGATGCGTTAGCCCGCATTCCTCGACGATCTCCAGCGATTTTTCGAACATGGCGTCCGTCTCGGTCGGGAAGCCGGCGATGATGTCGGCGCCGAAGACGATGCCGGGGCGCAATTTGCGCAAATCCTCGCAAAAACGGATCGACTGATCCCGGTTGTGTCGGCGCTTCATCCGTTTCAGGATCATGTCGTCGCCCGCCTGCAGCGACAGATGCAGATGTGGCATCAGTCGGGGCTCGGTGGCGATCGCGTCGAGCAGATCGTCGTCGGCCTCGATCGAATCGATCGAGGAGAGGCGCAGGCGTTTCACGTCAGGCACCTGCTTGAGGATTGTCTTGACCAATTTGCCGAGTTTCGGGCTGCCCGGCAGGTCGGCGCCGAAGCTGGTCATGTCGACGCCGGTCAGCACGATCTCGGCATAGCCATTGCCGCTCAGCCGCTTGACCTGCTCGACTACGGCGCCCATCGGCACCGAGCGCGAATTGCCGCGGCCATAGGGGATGATGCAGAAGGTGCAGCGGTGGTCGCAGCCGTTCTGCACCTGGACGAAGGCTCGCGCCCGGCCTTCGATGGCGTCGACCATGTGGGCGGCCGTCTCGCGTACCGAAAAGATATCGTTGACGCGAGCCTTCTCGGTATCGTTGACGCCGAAATCCGGCAGCGCGCGATACGAATTCGCCTTCAGCTTCTCCTCATTGCCGAAGACGAGATCGACCTCGTCCATGGCGACGAAATTCTGCGGCTCGGTCTGCGCGGCGCAGCCGGTGACGATGATGCGGGCGGCCGGGTTCTCGCGGCGGGCCTTGCGGATCGACTGCTTTGCCTGGCGCACCGCCTCGCCGGTGACGGCGCAGGTGTTGAAGATGATGGCGCCGCCTGCCAGCGCGCCAAGGCCGGCGCTTTCCGCCTCGCGCCGCATCACCTCGGATTCGTAGGTGTTCAGCCGGCAGCCGAAGGTAACGACGTCAATGCCCTTCTTGGGAAGAGCGGGCATCAGGCGGCGCTTTCGGTGTCGCGGGCCCACACGCCGGTCGACGGGTCGAAGCTGCCGGAAAATTCCCATTCGGCGGCACCGGTGAGGACGACGTGGTCGTCGCCGCGCCATTCGACATGCAAGGAGCCGCCGCCGGGCGTCACCAAGGAGACGCTGCGTCCGGTCCGCTTGGTGCGGGCGGCAGCGACGACGGCGGCACAAGCCGCCGTGCCGCAGGCCTTGGTCAGGCCGGCGCCGCGCTCCCAGGTGCGGATGACCATCGTCTCGGGCGAGGTCACCTGCGCGATTGTGATGTTGGCGCGTTCGGGGAAGATCGGGTGGTTTTCGAGCAGCGGACCGAAGCGGTCGAGCTCGTAGGACCAGACGTCGCGGTCGACCCAGAAAATGGCGTGCGGATTGCCCATCGACACGACCGAGGGCGAGTGCAGCACAGGCGCGTCGATCGGGCCGATCTGCAGCTCGATCATGCGGGTGTCGCGGAATTCCTCGGCCAGCGGAATATCCTGCCAACCGAAACGCGGTCTGCCCATGTCGACCGAGATCAGCCGGTCGGCATGTTCCTCGGCGTTGAGGATGCCGGCGACCGTCTCGAAGGCGAATGTCTTCTGGCCGGTCTCGGCAGCAAGCGCTTGCACCACACAGCGCATGCCGTTGCCGCAGGCCTGCGCGCCGGTTCCGTCGGAATTCAATATGTCGATGAAAAAGGCGGTGCCCGGCGTCCTGGCATCGTGGATCGCCATGATCTGATCGAATTTCGTCGCGGCATCGGCGTTGAGCGCAAGGGCGGCAGCCGGCGTCACCCGATCGGCGCGACCGCGCATGTCGGCAACGATGATCTCGTTGCCGATGCCGTTCATCTTGGCGAAGGGGGCAGTGCTTGCCATGGATCGAAAGGTCTCATGCCGGTTTGGCGCCTATATGGCGGATACCGGCCGAAATTACCAGTGCGCGGACATTTTGAATCCGCGCATCGTGCTTTCCAAAAATCGATTTTCGGGCCGATGCGCTACGTCACCGCGAAGACGCCGAGCATGACCAGCAGGAAGATGATCAGCACAATGCCGATGAGGATACGGGCACCGGTGGCGGCAGCTCCGGCCAATGCCGGCATGCCGAGCAGGCTTGCCGCGGCCGCGATGATCAGAAGAATGATGATCCATTTGATCATGAGAAAAAACCTCGCAGCCGACGGTTGTGGAAACCACCTACAAACGCGTCTGCGATGGCTTGGGTTCCAATTCCTTGGATTTGCCTGGAAATTCCCTGCACCGCGAAGCCGGTCGCCTGCCTAGGCCGCGGGCACGTCCCAGACCTCGCCGGGACGCAAGGCGCGAAAGCGTTCGCGTGGGACGCTCTGGTCATCCAGGGCCTCGCCAAGTTTTCTGGCCGGCTCGTCGATCGGCTCGTTGGTGAGCCGGAACGTGCCCCAATGGCAGCCGGCAGCATAGGCGGCATTGCAAAGAAGCAGGCCTTGCACCGCCTCCTCGGGGTTCTGATGGTGTGGCGCCATGAACCAGCGCGGCTCGTAGGCGCCGATCGGCAGGATGGCGAGGCGGAAGCCGCTATGCCTTTCGGCCATCAGCCGATAGTTGATGCCCTCGTGGAAACCGGTGTCGCCGGCGAAATAGACCTTTCCGCCCGGCGTCTCGACCACAAAACCCGCCCACAGTGCCATCCGCCGGTCGCGGGTGCCGCGCGCCGACCAGTGGTGCACCGGCTCGACATGGACGGTGACATCCTCGCCGATGTCGACCCGCTCGCCCCAGTCATGCGCGGAGAGCCGCATGCCCGGAACGCCGTCTTCGATGATGGCGTCGTTGCCGAGCGGCGTCAGCACCAGCGGGTCGTGCTTTGCCTTCAGCCGCTTCAGCGTGGCGAGATCGAGATGGTCGTAGTGGTTGTGGCTGACCAATACGAGGTCGATCGGCGGCAGGTTGGAAAAGGCGATGCCCGGCAGGTTGACCCGTTTCGGCCCGGCAAAGGAGAGCGGCGAGACGCGCCGCGACCAGACCGGGTCGGTGAGGATATTCAGGCCGGCTGTCTGGATAAGCAGCGTGGAATGGCCGACCATGGTCAGCCTCAGCCCGGGGCCTTCGATCCGCTCGGCCGGCGTGGCCTGATGAAACGGGCTCGGATTCGCCGCCGGCCATTTCGAGCGCTCGCCGCCCAGCTGCCACTTCAAAAGATCGGAAAAACGCGCAGGCAGCTTGCCGTTGGGATTGAAGAACAAGGTGCCGTCGAAATGATCGCTGGGCGGGCCGCTGTAGTAGCGATTGGCGGCTCTTTTTCTTGCAGCCAAGGTTTCGCCTCCGGCAGGGTTCGGTTTCATCAGAGATAGGACCAAAGCCGGCTTGCGCAAGCATCTGGGGCCGAATGCCAAGGGCACGCCTGTCCAGGCAAACCGCTGCGCACCGTCGGGTCAGACCCCCAAGGACAGGCTTTTAGGCGGCATGCATTTTGTGGTAAAATTGCAACAGATGCTGCCGCAAATGGTATTTTAACCATATCGGGTTGAAATTCTGCCACCTTCTCCATCTTGGTGGGGGAAGACATTGTGCGGACGGCAGCCCCAGCCGGATCGACGGAGGTTTGAAATGGATTTTTCGAAAACCGGTCTGCTGGCCGTATCGCTTGCCGCGCTCGTTGCAAGCGGCTGTTCAACGTCACGGTTCTCGTCGATGGACCAGGAGCAGCCGGCGCCGCTGCAAGCCGCGCCCTCCGGCAAGGTGACGGCAAATCAGCTGCCGCCGCCGGCGTCGCCCGGCACGGCCGACCCGTCGAAATTTCCGACGGCGCCGCAAGGCACGCTAAACCCCCAGGTCGCCTCGTTGCCGCCGGACGGAACGGCACCGGCCGGAGCCCCGGATCTTACCGCAGGCAGCGTCGCCGGCGTGTGGAAGGCCAGCGTGTCCGGCCAGAGCTGCCAGGTGGCAACGCCGCAGACCAAATTCGGCGCCGGCTACCGGGCCGGACCGCTGCATTGCCCGGCGCCGATCAACGGCATCAAATCCTGGAACGTCGCCGGCAAGCAGCTGACGCTGTATGATGAGAATGGCGGCACGCTGGCACGGCTCTATTCCTCGGGCGGAGAGAAATTCGACGGCCAGACTTCCAACGGCCTGCCGATCTCGCTTACAAGAGGCTGACCCGCCTCCTATTTGTTTTTACGCAATTCCTAGGGAAAACCGCTACACACTTTTCCTGGGATTGCTCTAGAGCAGGATGAGTTCAAATTGAGTCGGTCATCCTGCTCTAAGTCTTTTTTTGCGTATGATCTTGTCCGAAAAGTCTGCAACTTTTCGGGATCATACTTCAGAACGACGTGACCGATGCATCTGCGTGACGGCCTTCAGACCCATGCGACCGTCCGGCAGCGCTACGACCATTTGGTCGATACGGGCCTGATCGACCGCGATCCGGCACAGGAGCGGATCGTCGCGGCACTCGACCGGCTGATCGACGAGATTTCGGCAAAGCGGCTGGCGCACAAGTCGAGCGCGCTGGGCTGGCTGTTCGCGCGCAAGCGCGAGACGCGCGAGGCCGTCAAGGGCCTCTACATCCATGGCGGCGTCGGCCGCGGCAAGACCATGCTGATGGACATGTTCTTCGAGCTGGTGCCGGTCAGGCGCAAGCGCCGTGTGCACTTCAACGACTTCATGGCCGATGTGCAGGACCGCATCCAGAAGCATCGGCTGGAGCGCAAGAATGGCACCGTCAGGGAAGACGACCCGATCGCGCCGGTGGCCCGCTCGCTGGCCGAGGAAGCCTGGGTGCTGTGCTTCGACGAGTTTTCCGTCACCGACATCGCCGATGCGATGATCCTGTCCCGACTGTTCTCGGCGCTGTTTGCCAACGGCGTCGTGCTGGTCGCCACGTCCAATGTCGCGCCGGAGGATCTCTACCGCGACGGTTTGAACCGCAAGCTTTTCCTACCCTTCATCGGCACCCTGGAGCGGAATGCGCAGGTGCTGGCGCTAGACGCCGACAAGGATTATCGGCTGGACAAGCTCAGCCGCCTGCCGGTCTATGTCACCCCCGCCGATGCCGCCGCCGATGCTGTCCTCGACGAGGCCTGGGAGGTGATGACGCATGGCAGGCCGACGGAGGCGGCGGCGCTGACGGTAAAGGGCAGGCAGATCGTGGTGCCGCGTGCTGCCGGCGATGCGGCGCGGTTTTCTTTTGCCGATCTCTGCGAGAAACCGCACGGCGCCCGCGATTTCCTGGCGATTGCCAGCCGCTTCTCGACCATCTTCATCGATCATGTGCCGGTGCTCGGCGAAGGCAGCCGCAACGAGGCCAAGCGCTTCATCCTGCTGATCGACACGCTCTACGATCATCATGTGCGGCTGGTTGTCAGCGCGGCGGCGGCGCCGGCTGAACTTTATGCGGCGAAGCGCGGCATCGAGGTCTTCGAATTCGAGCGCACGGCGTCGCGGCTGATCGAGATGCAGAGCCACGAATGGCTGGAAGACTGGGCGAAACGGCAGAGTGCGCGGATGGCGCCGCCTGAAGCGCAGCAGGCTCAGGCCTAGAGTCGATAAACATACATGACAAAGCCTTCCGCCTCGCCATGCGGCTCCCTTCGCGCCTCATACAGTGCGCGAGCGGCAACATTGTCCGGCTCGGTGCCGACCCAGGCCTCCTCGCAGCCATGCTCGCGGCCGAGCGCAAACATGGCGTCGAGCATTCTTGTCGCTGTGCCCTGGCGCTGGAAGGCCGGCGCCACGCCGACTTCGTCGATGTAGAGTTCGCTCACCTTGTCCGGATGGCGGTGGATGACGGCAGCGCACTGGCCGACGACCACGCCGTCGGCGAGCGCCACAATCATGAAATGTCCTGGTGAGGCGAGGTAGGCGGCAAGGCGATCAGGCCTCACCGGCTCGTCGAACACGTCTTCGGCGACCCGCATCACAAGGGCGTCATCGCCGGGAAGCAGCCTTCTTATTTCCATCTTCATTGTGTAAATATCCCAAAGTCGGCTTAATTCTTTTGACGCTTACGTAATTCCCATTGTTTCTAACCGATTGAAATTATTCACTCCGAAATAATCGTTTGAATTTATTTTGTACCGAGGCTATTGGGTGCGGCGAAATCCCGCGGCTTCCCCGCAGCATTCCGGCCTCCTTCCTCGACGCCGTCATCCCAAGTCGTTAAAGATTGGGGCGCCGTCACAGTCTAAAGGGAAAACATCCTGACATGGCACGCAACAAGATAGCGCTCATCGGCTCGGGCATGATCGGCGGCACGCTCGCCCATATGATCGGCCTCAAGGATCTCGGCGACGTTGTGCTGTTTGATATCGCCGAGGGCATCCCGCAAGGCAAGGGGCTGGATATCGCGCAGTCATCGCCGGTCGATGGGTTCGACTCCAGGCTGACCGGTGTCAACGATTACGCCGGCATAGAGGGCGCCGACGTCTGCATCGTCACCGCCGGCGTGCCGCGCAAGCCCGGCATGAGCCGCGACGACCTTCTGGGCATCAACCTGAAGGTCATGGAGCAGGTTGGCGCGGGTCTCAAGAAATACGCGCCGAAGGCCTTCGTCATCTGCATCACCAACCCGCTCGACGCCATGGTCTGGGCGCTGCAGAAGTTTTCCGGACTGCCGAAGAGCCATGTCGTCGGCATGGCCGGCGTGCTGGACAGCTCGCGCTTCCGCTATTTCCTGGCCGACGAATTCAAGGTCTCGGTTGAGGATGTCACCGCCTTCGTGCTCGGCGGCCATGGCGATTCCATGGTGCCGATGATCCGCTATTCGACGGTCGCCGGCATCCCGCTGCCCGACCTCATCAAGATGGGCTGGACCTCGAAGGAAAAGCTCGACCAGATCGTGCAGCGCACCCGCGACGGCGGCGCCGAGATCGTCGGCCTGCTCAAGACCGGCTCGGCCTTCTACGCACCGGCCGCCTCGGCGATCGCCATGGCCGAAGCCTATCTCAAGGACAAGAAGCGCGTGCTGCCCTGTGCTGCGCATCTCTCCGGCCAGTATGGTGTCAAGAACACCTATGTCGGCGTGCCGGTGGTGATCGGCGCCGGCGGCGTCGAGCGCATCATCGAGATCGAGCTCAGCAAGCCCGAGCAGAAGATGTTCGACAGTTCGGTGGCGGCGGTGCAGGGCCTGTGCGAGGCCTGCGTCAAGATCGCTCCGCATCTCGCCGCCAAGTGAACCGGAGACAACGCGCATGAACATCCATGAATATCAGGGCAAGGCGCTGCTGAAGGGCTTTGGCGCACCGGTGGCCGAAGGCGTGCCGGTGTTCGAGGCAAGCGAGGCGGAAGCCGCCGCCAAGGCGCTGCCCGGCCCGCTCTATGTGGTGAAGAGCCAGATCCATGCCGGCGGCCGCGGCAAGGGCAAGTTCAAGGAGCTCGGCCCCGACGCCAAGGGCGGCGTCAGGCTGGCGAAGTCGGTGGCCGACGTCGTTGCCAATGCCAACGAGATGCTCGGCCACACGCTGGTCACCAAGCAGACCGGCCCGGCCGGCAAGCAGGTCAACCGCCTGTACATCGAGGACGGCGCCGACATCGAGCGCGAGCTCTATCTGTCGCTGTTGGTCGACCGCTCGGTCGGCCGCATCGCCTTCGTCGTTTCGACCGAGGGCGGCATGGATATCGAGGCGGTCGCCCATGACACGCCGGAAAAGATCATCACCGTTGCCATCGACCCGGAAAAGGGCGTGACGGCGGACGATTTGAAAGAACTCAACAGCGCGTTGAAGCTCGACGGCGACGCCGCCAAGGACGGCGAGACACTGTTCCCGATCCTCTACAAGGCCTTTCTGGAGAAGGACATGAGCCTGCTCGAGGTCAATCCGCTGATCGTCATGAAGAATGGCCGGTTGCGCGTGCTCGACGCAAAAGTGTCGTTCGACAACAACGCGCTGTTTCGCCATCCCGACGTGATGGAGCTGCGCGACATCACCGAAGAGGACGAGAAGGAGATCGAGGCGTCGAAATACGACCTCGCCTATGTCGCGCTCGACGGCAATATCGGCTGCATGGTCAACGGTGCCGGCCTCGCCATGGCGACGATGGACATCATCAAGCTCTATGGCGCCGAACCCGCCAACTTTCTCGATGTCGGCGGCGGCGCGTCGAAGGAGAAGGTGACGGCGGCGTTCAAGATCATCACCAAGGATCCGGCGGTCAAAGGCATCCTGATCAACATCTTCGGCGGCATCATGAAGTGCGACATCATCGCCGAGGGTGTCATTGCCGCTGTCAAGGAAGTTGGGCTGCAAGTGCCGCTGGTGGTGCGGCTCGAAGGCACCAATGCCGAGCTAGGCAAGAAGATCATCAATGACAGTGGCCTCAATGTCGTCTCGGCCGACGACCTCGACGATGCCGCGAAGAAAATCGTGGCGGCGGTGAAGGGCTGATCTGGTGCCTCCGCACAAGATAAACCTGGTCGAGGCGGCGGATGCGAAGATCAAAAAGGTCTTCGATCCGCATATCGCCGGCGACGTCAACGATGCCCAGGTCAAGATCGCCAAGTTCGGCGATGTCTTCGACTGGCATGCGCATGACAACGAGGACGAAGCGTTCCTGGTGCTGCGCGGCCGCATCGCCATCGATTTCCGCGACGGCACGGTGGAGCTTGGCAGCGGCGAGTTCATCGTCGTGCCGCGGTCCGTTGAGCACCGGCCGCGCTCGCTGAGCGAGGAGCCGGTGGTGCTGATGTTCGAGCCGGCGACGACACTCAACACCGGCAACGCCAAGAGCGACCTCACCGTCGCCGATCTCAAGCGGCTCTGACCATGGCATCTCTGACGATGACCACGCAGCCTTCCTCGATCAACGGTTTGTAAAAAGGACCACCATGTCCATTCTCGTCGACAAGAACACCAAGGTGCTCGTGCAGGGCCTGACCGGCAAGACCGGCACGTTCCATACGGAGCAGGCGCTGGCCTATCACGGGACGAAAATGGTCGGCGGCATCCACCCCAAGAAGGGCGGCGAGACGTGGACCGGCGCCAAGGGCGAGAGCCTGCCGATCTTTTCCACCGTCGCTGAAGGCAAGGCGAAGACCGGCGCAAACGCTTCTGTCGTCTATGTGCCGCCGGCGGGCGCCGCCGAGGCGATCCTGGAAGCAATCGAAGCCGAGATCCCGCTGATCATCTGCATCACCGAGGGCATCCCGGTGATCGACATGATCAAGGTCAAGGCGCGGCTCGACCGCTCGACATCGCGGCTCATCGGCCCCAACTGCCCCGGCGTCCTGACCCCCAACGAATGCAAGATCGGCATCATGCCCGGCAACATCTTCCGCAAGGGCTCCGTCGGCGTTGTTTCCCGCTCGGGAACGCTTACCTATGAGGCAGTGTTCCAGACCACCAATGTCGGCCTCGGCCAGACCACCGCCGTCGGCATCGGGGGCGACCCCGTCAAAGGCACTGAGTTCATCGACGTGCTGGAGATGTTCCTCGCCGACGACGAGACCCAATCGATCATCATGATCGGCGAGATCGGCGGCTCGGCCGAGGAAGACGCCGCGCAGTTCCTCAAGGACGAAGCCAAGCGTGGCCGCAAGAAGCCGATGGCCGGTTTCATCGCCGGGCGCACGGCGCCGGCCGGGCGCACCATGGGCCATGCGGGCGCTGTCATCTCCGGCGGCAAGGGCGGTGCCGAGGACAAGATTGCAGCGATGGAATCGGCTGGGATAAAAGTTTCGCCCTCGCCGGCCCGGCTCGGCACGACGCTGGTCGAGGCAATTAAAGGTTAAGGGAGTAGGGGAGTAAGGCAATAGGGGAGTAGGGAACGCCAGCGGCAAGAAAATGCCCTATTCCCCTACTCCCTTACTGCCTTACTGCCCTACTCCCTTACTCCCCTACAAAAGGAGACGGAGCCAGGCTCCGCTGAAAAAATGGCAAGACAAGATCAGGCCAACGACCAATTTTCGCTTACCTCTTTCCTCTATGGCGGCAATGCCGATTATATCGACGCGCTCTACGCCGCCTATGAGGACGATCCCTCTTCGGTCGACCCCGAATGGCAGGATTTCTTCGCGGCGCTGAAGGACGACGCCGGCGATGTCCGCAAGAATGCCAAGGGCGCCTCATGGGCTAAGCCCTCGTGGCCGTTGCAGGCCAATGGCGAGTTGGTGTCGGCGCTCGACGGCAATTGGGGCATCGTCGAGAAGCACATCGAGAAGAAGGCCCAGGACAAGGCGGTGATGAACGGCGTCGCCCTTTCCGACGCCGACGTGCACCAGGCGACGCGCGATTCCGTGCGCGCCATCATGATGATCCGCGCCTACCGGATGCGGGGCCATTTGCACGCCAATCTCGATCCGCTCGGCATCGCCAAGCCGCTCGAGGACTATAACGAGCTGTCGCCGGAAAATTACGGCTTCACATCAGCCGATTACGATCGCCCGATTTTCCTCGACAACGTGCTCGGGCTCGAATTCGGCACCATCCGGCAGATGCTCGACATCCTGACCCGCACCTATTGCTCGACGCTCGGCGTCGAGTTCATGCATATTTCCGATCCCGAGGAGAAGGCCTGGATCCAGGCGCGCATCGAGGGAACCGACAAGGAGATTTCCTTCACCGCCACTGGCAAGAAGGCGATCCTGCAGAAGCTGGTCGAGGCCGAAGGCTTCGAGCAGTTCATCGACGTCAAGTACAAGGGCACCAAGCGCTTCGGCCTCGACGGCGCAGAGGCGCTGATCCCGGCACTGGAGCAGATCGTCAAGCGTGGCGGTCAGCTTGGTATGAAGGAGATCGTGCTCGGCATGGCGCATCGCGGCCGGCTGAACGTGCTCTCCCAGGTGATGGCAAAGCCGCACCGCGCCATCTTCCACGAATTCAAGGGCGGCTCGGCCGCACCCGACGAGGTCGAGGGCTCGGGCGACGTGAAGTACCATCTCGGCGCTTCGTCGGACCGCGAGTTCGACGGCAACAAGGTGCACCTGTCGCTGACCGCCAATCCCTCGCACCTGGAAATCGTCGATCCGGTGGTTATGGGCAAGGCGCGGGCCAAGCAGGACTCTCTGTTCGGCCGCAGTCGCGAAGAGATCGTGCCGCTGGAAGAGCGCGCCAAGGTGCTGCCGCTGCTCCTGCATGGCGACGCCGCCTTTGCCGGCCAGGGCGTGATTGCCGAAATCCTCGGCCTGTCGGGGCTGCGCGGCCACCGCGTCGCCGGCACGCTGCATTTCATCATCAACAACCAGATCGGCTTCACCACCAATCCGCGCTTCTCGCGCTCGTCGCCCTATCCGTCGGATGTGGCCAAGATGATTGAGGCGCCGATCTTCCACGTCAATGGCGACGATCCGGAAGCCGTGGTCCATGCCACCAAGGTGGCGATCGAATTCCGCATGAAGTTCCACAAGCCTGTCGTGGTCGACATGTTCTGCTACCGCCGCTTCGGCCACAATGAAGGCGACGAGCCGGCCTTCACCCAGCCGATCATGTACAGCAGCATCCGCAGCCACAAGACGACGGTGCAGATCTATGCCGACCGGCTGATCGCCGAAGGCCACCTCACCCAGGCCGAATTCGATAAGCTCAAGGCCGACTGGCGGGCACATCTCGAGCAGGAATTCGAGGTCGGCCAGCATTACAAGCCCAACAAGGCCGACTGGCTGGATGGCGCCTGGTCTGGCCTGCGCACGGCCGACAACCAGGACGAACAGCGGCGCGGCAAGACCGCCGTGCCGGTCAAGACGCTGAAGGAGATCGGCAGGAAGCTGACCGAGGTGCCGAAGGATTTCGCGGCCCACAAGACGATCATGCGGTTTCTCGAGAACCGCCGCCAGGCGATCGAGTCGGGCGAAGGCATCGACTGGTCGACGGCCGAGGCGCTGGCCTTCGGCGCCATTCTGCTCGACGGCAATCCGGTCCGGCTGTCGGGACAGGATTCGGAGCGTGGCACGTTTTCGCAACGCCACTCCGTGCTCTACGACCAGCGCGACGAGACACGCTACATTCCGCTCAACAATCTGTCGGCGGCGCAGGCCGGCTTCGAGGTCATCAACTCGATGCTGTCGGAAGAGGCCGTGCTCGGCTTCGAATACGGCTACAGCCTGGCCGAGCCGAAGGCGCTGACGCTTTGGGAAGCACAGTTCGGCGATTTCGCCAACGGCGCCCAGGTGGTGTTCGACCAGTTCATCTCGTCGGGCGAGCGCAAATGGCTCAGAATGTCGGGCCTCGTCTGCCTGCTGCCGCATGGCTATGAAGGCCAAGGGCCGGAACATTCGTCGGCCAGGCTCGAGCGCTTCCTGCAGCTTTGCGCCGAAGACAACATGCAGGTGGCCTACTGCACGACGCCGGCCAACTACTTCCACATCCTGCGCCGGCAGTTGAAGCGGGATTTCCGCAAGCCGCTGATCCTGATGACGCCGAAGTCGCTGCTGCGCCACAAGCGGGCGGTGTCGACGTTGCCGGAGATGTCGGGCGAAAGCGCGTTTCACCGGCTGTTGTGGGACGATGCCCAGCAGCTCCCCGGCCAGGCGATCAAGCTCACCAAGGATTCGAAGATCCGCCGTGTCGTGCTCTGCTCGGGCAAGGTCTATTACGACCTCTACGAGGAGCGCGAGAAGCGCGGCATCAACGACATCTATCTGCTGCGCGTCGAACAGCTCTATCCGTTCCCGGCCAAGGCGCTGATCACCGAACTGTCACGCTTCCGCAACGCCGAGATGGTGTGGTGCCAGGAGGAGCCCAAGAACATGGGCGCCTGGTCGTTCATCGATCCCTATCTGGAATGGGTGCTGGCGCATATCGATGCCAAGCATCAGCGGGTGCGCTATACCGGCCGGCCGGCGGCCGCGTCGCCGGCGACCGGATTGATGTCGAAGCATCTCGCCCAGCTTGCCGCCTTGCTCGAAGACGCGCTCGGTGAATAGAACAGAGCTCGGCGAATAGAACAGAACCGACAGAAAAACGGACAGGCACAATGGCTACCGAAATCCGCGTCCCCACACTTGGCGAATCCGTCACCGAGGCGACCATCGGCAAATGGTTCAAGAAGGTGGGCGACGCGATCGCCACCGACGAGCCGCTGGTCGAGCTCGAAACCGACAAGGTGACGGTGGAAGTGCCGGCAGCGGCCGCGGGAACGCTCAGCGAAATCGCGGTCAAGGAAGGCGAGACGGTCGAGGTCGGCGCTTTGCTCGGCATGATTTCGGCGGGCAACGGGGCAAAAGCGGCAGCACCCGCTAAGGCGTCAACTCCCGAACCGAAGCAGGACGCGGTATCGCAGGCCTCGGCGCCGACCGCAGCATCCACCGTCCGCCAAGCCGCGGCCGAGACCGCCAAGATCGCCGGCGACGCCGGGCCGATCGAGGCGCGCACGATGCCGCCGGCGCCAGCGGCGGCGAAGCTGCTGGCCGAGAGCAATCTCGCGGTCGACCAGGTCTCGGGTTCCGGCAAGCGCGGCCAGGTGCTGAAGGGCGACGTGCTCGACGCAATCGCCAGGGGCGCGCCGTCGCAACCGGCCGAGACGCCGAAGGCGCCTGCACCGGTCGCTGCCCGTGCGCCGTCCTCGGCCGATGACGCATCACGCGAAGAGCGCGTGCGCATGACCAAGCTGCGGCAGACCATCGCGCGCCGCCTCAAGGAAGCGCAGTCGACCGCCGCCATGCTGACCACCTTCAACGAGGTGGACATGAGCGCGGTGATGGCGCTCAGGACCAAATACAAGGACGTGTTCGAGAAGAAGCACGGCGTGAAGCTGGGCTTCATGGGCTTCTTCACCAAGGCCGTCACTCATGCGCTGAAGGAGATCCCTTCCGTCAATGCCGAGATCGACGGCACCGACATCATCTTCAAGAACTACGCCCATATCGGCGTCGCCGTCGGCACCGAAAAAGGCCTTGTCGTGCCGGTGGTGCGCGATGCCGACCAGATGTCGATCGCCGAGATCGAGAAGGATATCGGCCGGCTGGGCATCGCCGCGCGTGACGGCAAGCTTTCCGTGGCGGATATGCAAGGAGGCACGTTTACGATTTCTAACGGCGGCGTTTACGGGTCGCTGATGTCGACGCCGATCCTCAATGCGCCGCAGTCGGGCATTCTGGGCATGCACAAGATCCAGGAGCGGCCGGTGGTAGTCGGCGGCCAGATCGTGATCCGGCCGATGATGTATCTGGCACTCTCCTACGATCACCGCATCGTCGACGGCAGGGAAGCGGTGACCTTCCTGGTCCGGGTCAAGGAAAGCCTGGAGGATCCGGAGCGGCTGGTGCTCGATCTCTAAGGGTCGGTCGAGGTGAGCCGGAGAATGGATCTGCGCCACCGAACGAGCTTCTCTCGTTTGCGCTCCGGATTGTTTTTCACGCTGTGCGTGGCCGGCCTTGCGCTGACGGCATCGACGGCGCACGCTGCCTGCCCGCTCGAGCTCGCCGTCTATGGCGATGCCGAAAGTGCCGCCGAGATCGATTTCAGGCCGACCATGGAATCGGCTGTTGTCACCAACACGTTCAAGATGGTGCTCGACAACAGTGTCGTGCTCGAAGGCATCGTCATGTGGACGGAAGGCGTGGCGCGGCCGCATGGTTCGCTGATGTACAAATGCCCGACAGGCGACGTCACCGGCGACGAACTCGCCGCTTGCACGGTGTGGGAGGGGGTCGTCTACAGTGCTGACGACAAGGGCAACATCGCTCTGCTGCCAGCCGAAGGCGTGGCCGCGCCGAAGACTCTTATCTTTCCCGACCTCGGACCGTCGCTGCAGATGTCGGCCGCCTATGGCACCAACGGGTTTTCGAAAGTGCCGTGGGATGTTTTTTCGTTGAAGGGCTGTCAGGAATGAGCGCGACCAAAAAAGTGCTGCTGGTGACCGGTGGTAGTCGCGGCATCGGCGCGGCCACGTCCAGGCTTGCCGCCAAGGCTGGATACCGTGTTGCGGTCAACTATGCCTCCAATGAGGCTGCGGCCACGGCGCTTGTCGAGGCAATCGCGCAGGCTGGCGGCGAAGCGCTGGCCATCAAGGGCGACGTCGGCAGCGAGGCCGATATTCAGGCGATATTCGAGAGGATCGATCATGCCTTCGGTCCGCTCGATGCGCTCGTCAACAATGCCGGCGTGGTCGACCGGAAGGCGCGTGTCGACGAAATGAGCGGAGCAAGGTTGGAGCGCATGATGCGCATCAACGTCATTGGCTCAATACTGTGTGCCCGCGAAGCGGTGAAGCGTATGTCGACGAGCCATGGCGGCAAGGGCGGCGCTATCGTGAATATCTCCTCGATTGCTGCGAGAATTGGCGGACCGGGCGAATATGTCGACTATGCCGCCTCGAAGGGTGCGATCGATTCTTTCACCATTGGCCTGGCGCGCGAAGTGGCCGGCGAAGGCATTCGCGTCAACGCGGTCAGTCCAGGCATCATCGACACCGAAATTCATGCCTCCGGCGGGCAGCCGGATCGCGTCGAGAGGATGCGTCACCTCGTGCCCATGCAAAGGGCGGGGGCCACCGAAGAGGTCGCCGCGGCAATTCTCTGGCTCCTGTCGGACGGGGCGTCCTATACGACAGGCGCAAATTTGGAAGTGGGCGGCGGCCGCTAATTGCCAGCCAAGGCTGAGTGCCAGACCAGAAGGACAATATCATGGCTTATGACGTCGTTATCATCGGATCGGGACCGGGCGGCTATGTCTGCGCCATCAAGGCGGCACAGCTCGGCCTGAAGACGGCGGTGATCGAGAAGAACCCGACCTTCGGCGGCACCTGCCTCAATATTGGCTGCATCCCGTCCAAGGCGCTGCTGCATGCCTCCGAGATATTCGCCGAGGCCGGCCATTCCTTCGACACGCTGGGCGTCGAAATCGGCGCACCGAAGCTCAATCTCGGGAAGATGATGGCGCACAAGGACGCGACGGTGGCGTCCAACGTCAATGGCGTCGCCTTCCTGTTCAAGAAGAACAAGATCGACTCGTTTCGCGGCACCGGCAAGGTCCTGTCCGCCGGCAAGGTCTCGGTGACCGGCGAGGACGGCAAGGTCGAGGAGATCGAGACCAGGAACATCGTCATCGCCACCGGCTCCGACGTCGCCGGCATTCCGGGCGTCAAGGTCGACATCGACGAGAAGGTAATCATGTCCTCGACCGGCGCGTTGTCGCTGGACAAGGTGCCGGGCCATCTGGTTGTGGTCGGCGGCGGTGTCATCGGGCTGGAGCTTGGCTCGGTATGGGCGCGGCTCGGCGCCAAGGTCACCGTCGTCGAGTTCCTCGACACCATACTGGGCGGCATGGACGGCGAGGTCGCCAAACAGTTCCAGCGCATGCTGTCCAAGCAAGGCATCGAATTCAGGCTCGGCGCCAAGGTGACCGGTGTCGCCAAGGCCAAGAAGGGTGTCACCGTCATCTTCGAGCCGGTCAAGGGGGGTGCTGCCGAGACCATCGAGGCGGATGCGGTGCTGATCGCGACGGGACGTCGGGCCTATTCGGACAGTCTCGGGCTGAAGGAAGCCGGCGTCGATGTCGACGAGCGCGGCCGGGTCAAGACGGACGGCCATCTCAAGACTAATGTGCCGGGCATCTACGCCATCGGCGATGTCATCGCCGGGCCGATGCTTGCCCACAAGGCCGAGGACGAAGGTGTAGCGGTGGCCGAGACCATCGCCGGCCAGGCCGGCCATGTGAACTACGAGGTGATCCCGAACGTCGTCTACACCAGTCCGGAAATCGCCTCGGTCGGCAAGACCGAGGAAGAGCTGAAGGCGGCCGGCATCGATTACAAGGCCGGCAAGTTTCCGTTCAGCGCCAATGGCCGGGCGCGCGCCATGCTGCATACCGACGGCTTCGTGAAGATCCTGGCTGACAAGCAGAGCGACCGGGTGCTCGGCGTCCACATCGTCGGCTTCGGCGCCGGCGAGATGATCCACGAGGCGGCGGTGCTGATGGAGTTCGGCGGTTCGTCGGAAGATCTTGCCCGCACCTGCCACGCCCATCCGACGATGTCGGAAGCGGTGAAGGAAGCGGCACTGGCGACCTTCTTCAAGCCGATCCATATGTAGGCCGTCCTAGAGCGGTTCAGCTTTTGATAGAATCGCCGAACCGCTCTAAGTCTTTGTTTTTACGGAATTCCAGACGGAAAACCGCTGCGCACTTTTCCTGGAATTGCTCTAAGCTACTCCGGCAGCCATCTGATGGCCCAAAGCAAAACGGCCCGCTTCTCAGCGGGCCGTTCGTATTTGAAGTCAGCAGGCGATCACTGCGCCGGGGCTGGTGCGGGCGCCGGAGCAGGCGCTGGTTCTGCAGGCGCCGGAGCAGGTGTAGGCGCCGGAGCAGGCTCTGCGGGTGCCGGGGCTGGCGCAGGCTCTGCCGGGGCCGGGGCTGGCGCAGGCTCTGCCGGGGCCGGGGCAGGTGCCGGTTCTGCGGGCGCCGGCGCTGGGGCTGGCGTGCTGGCGGCCGGCGGCTCAGCAGGCGCGGGCGTTTCACCGCTTCTTCCAAAAATATAGTAAGCGACAATAGCCAGGATAACGACAACCAGGGCAATCAGCCAGCCGCTGCCGCCGCCACCCGACTTGGGAGGGGGGGTCGGAGTGGTGTACGGGTCGTTTGGATTCGCCATAAAAGTGTCCTCCGTGGATGAAAAGTATCAATCAACACAAATCAACGCGCAATCGTTGAACAGGTTTCACGCTAGGTATCGAAAACGCCGAAAACAGGGCAATCTGCGCCTGGAATCGTTTGTCCGCACGCATTTCCCTCGCAAAATTGGCGGAGATCGAGCCAAAACGAGCCTTTTCAGCCATCCTGCACCAAGACCGGACCGCCGCCCTCGCGTCCTGATTCGGGAAGGCATCGATCGGAATCATGTCTTCCTGGTCCGCAACTCAACCGTGCAACTCAGTAAACGACGTCAGGGTTCAGGCGGCCTTGCGGAAATCTTCGACGAGACCTCCCCGTCGGGAGGATGCAGGGCGTCATGAAGGCAGCGAGGGATCGGCCCGGCATGATCGATAACTTGTTGGGGCAGGCGAAAAGTCATTTTCTCGATGCGGCGCAGCCCGCCGGACTCGACGGCATGTCGGCGCCGCCGCAAGCCGGGCTCCCGGCGTGCGCCTTGCCGGCCGCGAGCAACGCGACGACGAAAAAAGAGACAAGAAACAGGGCGTTGAGTACCACAAGCAGCTTCAGCGACACAAAAGCCGCGCGGTCGGTAATGGCGATGACGCGTTTCATGGCTCTTTCTAGGCCTAAAAAAGCGGCGAAACGGTTAACTGGCTTATCCAAATTGTCTTGAACGGGGCTCGTTGCGCGTGCGCTGTCCGGACTTTGCAGGCCTGCACGTCGCTCACGCCCGCGGATGGGCGGCTTCGTAGATTTCGAGCAGCCTGGCGGTGTCGACGCCGGTGTAGATCTGCGTCGTCGACAGGCTGGCATGTCCCAAAAGTTCCTGGATGGTGCGCAGGTCGCCGCCGCGCCCAAGCAGATGCGTGGCGAAGGAATGGCGCAAGGCGTGCGGCGTGGCGGTATCGGGCAGATTGAGCGCCGAGCGCAGCTTCGCCATGTCGCGCTGGACGATGGCCGGGTTGAGCGGGCCGCCGCGGGCGCCGCGAAACAGCAGGCCCTTGGGGTCGAGATGCCAGGGGCAGAGCCGGCGGTATTCGGCGATCGCCCTCAGCGCCACCGGCAGCACCGGAACCAGCCGGGTCTTGCCACCCTTGCCGGTGACGCGCAGCACGCTATCGCCAGCCGACGACAGATCGGCGCCCGACAATCCGAGCGCCTCGGAAATGCGCAGGCCCGAGCCGTAGAGCAGCGTCAGCACGGCGGCGTTGCGGGCGGCGATCCACGGCTCCTCCGCCAGCTGGCCTTCCATCGAAACAACGTGTTTGGCATCGCTTGCCGTCAGCGGCTTGGGCAGCGACTTCGGCTGCCGTGGCGCGCGCAGTGCCGCAGCGCCCGCCGCATTGACGAGGCCGCGCCGCTCCAGAAAGCGCAGCAACGAACGGATGCCGGCGAGCCCCCGCCCGAGCGTGCGGGCGCCGGCGCCCCCGGCGCGGCGAGCGGCGAGAAAGCCGCGCAGATCGGCCGGGCGCAGATCGGCGATATCCGAAATGCCGGGCGAGCCGCCGCAATGGCCGGTCAGGAAGTGCAGGAATTGGCGCGTGTCGCGCTCATAGGCTTCCACGGTTTCCGGCGATAGCCGGCGTTCGCGCGCCAGCATCTTCAGCCAGGTTTCGCGGGCCGCCTGAAGGTCTGGTTTGGCTGGAATAAGAAATTCCTGCATTGGCTCTTTCGATATTCCGTTCTTCCAATTCGTTCTTCCAATTCTGGGCCATCTTCCGGCAGCCGGGTTAGGAAGCGGTGAAGAGCCGCGTCATTGAAATGACAAGAGGGTGGAGCTAGAGCAAGGCCAAAGGATTTTTCCGCCGATGACCAAACCGCAAAACCCCGTCCAGATGGCCGTGATCGGCGCCGCCCACGGCATCAAGGGCGAATTGCGCGTGAAAACCTTCACCGGTGACCCGTTGGCGCTGGCCGACTACGGGCCGCTCTATGCCAGGGACGGCCGCGCCTTTCAGATCGTCGACATCAGGCCGGCCAACACGGTCGTCGTGGTGCGCTTCAAGGGCATCAGCGACCGCAACGCTGCCGAGGCGCTTGCCGGCACGGAATTGTTCGTCGACCGCTCGATGCTGCCGGACGATGGCGAAGAGGACGAATTCTATCATGCCGATCTCGTCGGGCTGGCGGTCCGGGACGATACCGGTGCTGACATCGGCAAGGTCGTGGCCGTGCATAATTTCGGTGGCGGCGACATTCTCGATGTGATGCTTGGCGAGCGCAAAGGCGTGCTGATCCCGTTCACGCAGGCCGCCGTGCCTGACGTGTCTATCAAAGAGGGTTTCGTCCGAATCGATCCGGCGGCGGCGGGACTGGTCGAGGACGAAGACGGCGAGCCTCCCGGTGGCGACGGTTTCGACCCGAAGGGCAGGCCGCGCGGGCCGAAGGACGCCGGGGGCAACCGGTGAGCTTTTCCGCCTCGGTGCTGACGCTCTATCCGGAGATGTTTCCCGGCGCGCTCGGCCTGTCGCTGGCCGGCAGAGCGCTGGAGGCTGGCACGTGGGAGCTGGAAGCAATCCAGATCCGCGATTTCGCCAGCGACCGCCACCGCACCGTCGACGACACACCGGCCGGTGGCGGCGCCGGCATGGTGATGCGCGCCGACGTTTTGGCCAAGGCGATCGACCATGCCTCGCCACCGGGTGATCCACGGCCACGGCTGCTGATGAGTCCGCGTGGAAAACCGCTGACGCAGTCCCGCGTGCGCGAACTGGCCGCCGGGCCGGGCGTCGTCATCGTCTGCGGACGCTTCGAAGGCGTCGACCAGCGGGTGATCGACGCGCGTGGGCTCGAGGAGGTCTCGGTCGGCGACTTCATCCTGTCCGGCGGCGAGCCGGCAGCGCTCGTGCTGCTCGACGCCGTGGTGCGGCTGTTGCCCGGCGTGATGGGCAATGCGGTATCAGGCGATGAAGAGAGTTTTGAAAACGGCCTGCTCGAACATCCGCACTACACGCGCCCGCAGGAATTCGAAGGCCGGCAAATCCCCGAGGTTCTCACCTCGGGCAATCACAAGAAGATCGCCGCATGGCGGCGCGCTGAGTCGGAAAAGCTGACCAGGGAAAGGCGGCCTGACCTGTTAGCCGCTCAGCCCTTGGCAAAATAGTAAAAGGCCAGGAACACGCCGATCCCAACCACGAAGCCGCGCACGGCAATTTGCGGCACGCGCTTGGCGATCCAGACGCCGGCATAGCCGCCCAGCGCGCCGCCCGGTATCATGATGATCGCTTGCGGCCAGGCGATCACGCCGCCGGAGACGAAGACCAGGATGGCTATCGCCGCGATGACCACGGCCAGCATGTTCTTCAGCGCGTTCAGGCGGTGATAGTCGCCGGGCTGGGTGAGGCCGAGCGTTGCCAGCATCATGACGCCCATGCCGGCGCCGAAGAAACCGCCATAGACTGCGGTGGCGAATTGCGCCAGGGAGCCGACCAGCGAACCCACCGCGGCCTCATGCCCCGGCTTGGGTGCCGGCTTCAGCCACGGCCCAGCGGCGAATAGCGCAGTCGCCGCCAGCAGCAGCCATGGCACCAGGACGCGGAACGACGGATTGTCGAGCGCCAGAAGGATGAGTGCACCGGCCAGCGCGCCGAAAGCCGATATGAGGCCGAGCAGCAACGCCGTGCGCCAGAAATGCTTGATGTCGGACCAGTAGGCGAGCGTCGAGGTGATGTAGCCGGGAAACTGTGTCACCGACGAGGTCGCGTTGGCGACGATCGGCGGCAAGCCGACCAGCGTCATGGCGCCGAAGGTTACGAACGTCCCGCCGCCCGCTATCGCGTTGACGGCACCTGAGAGAAAGCCCGCGAAAAAGAGCAGGGCCGCATCGAGAACTGGCATGGGGGTATTGCCGCCGGAGGAAAGTCACGTTTTACC
>NZ_RZTA01000082.1:24047-29945 GCF_004023115.1 Mesorhizobium sp. M6A.T.Cr.TU.017.01.1.1 | reverse complement strand
AGGCATGGCCGGCTGAAGGCGCGAAAAGATGGACGTCGGACCATCATTATCCTCGACGATTTGAAATCGTTTTTGCTGGCGCTGCCCGAAAAGGAGACCGCCGCCGAATAAAAACCGCCGCGATGGGGCGCGGCGGTTCGGGTAGGGATTTCGGCATTCGGAACGCCCGGAAAATAGTCCTACCCGACCAGCGCGTCAAGTTTCGCGGCGTCCACCACGAAGGTGAACGCCTTGAGCAACAACAACATTACCCCATTCAGGATAGAGGCCGCTGCCCGCTGGCTTGCCAAAACCGCATATGCCAATCGGCCGAAACCGGTTTTGCCGTTTCTGCGCGACCGGTTCTGCCTGAGTCCGGCCGAGATCGTCTTGGCGATCCGCCGCGCGAATGAACAAAGGCGGCGGCAATGACCACGGTTCTTCAACGAACGCCCTTCATCGAGATCGCGCTTGAGGCGATTATCGTCGATGCCTCTGCACAGATACGCGTCGGCGGAACCGACGTGGCGGTCGTGGCCGAATATGCTGAGGCGATGGAACAGGGCGCCACGTTCCCGCCGGTCGTGCTCTTCCACGACGGCGGTGCCGAATACTTCCCGGCCGACGGGTTCCACCGCATCGCGGCTGCGAAAAAAATGGGGCGCAGCACGATTTTTGCGGACGTACGGCACGGCAACCACCGCGACGCCATCCTGCATGCGGTCGGCTCCAATGCCGATCACGGCTTGCGCAGAACCCAGGCCGACAAGCGCAACGCGGTCGAGACGCTGCTGCACGATCCGGAATGGTCGCGGCTTTCGGATAGGAAGATCGCGGAGGCGGCCAAAGTCGATCACAAGACCGTCGCCAAGATCAGGCGGGAGCTGACTGGGGAAATCCCCACCGGCCGAATGAACGGCGTTCGTTCCGGCGTGGTGGAGCAATCCCCACCCGCATCCCCGTCGCAGGGCGGCTCGATGATCGCACGGCTGCTCGCCACCCTCACCGACGACGCACTCATTGCTGAATGCCAGCGTCGCGGGATGGAGGTGGTGCAATGAACTACCAAGCCATCCGGCAGCTTTCGGCCGAAATCAAGGTGCGCGCCACCGACCTGATCGCGCTTTCTCCGCAGAACGATCCCTTCTATGCCGGCGTTGCGCACCGCGAGCAGGCAGCCCGGTGGTTCGCCGCTCTCTGGGAGCGCTTCGGCTGGGGCGCCGGCGTGCATCTCAGGCGCGCCCATTACCTGCTCGTCTCCCAGGACCCGCCGGTCAAGAAAGTCGACGGCGAACCTTACGGGAATACGCTGAACGACTGGAAGGCCCTCGTCGCGGCCTCGCTTGCCGCCCGCTATCTCAGATTGATTCCGACCGATGCCCTGGTCGACCGCCGCAATCCCGAGCCATCCATCCATGCCGAGAACGAAACCGTCGCCGGCACCGTGCCCGGCGTCTCGGTCTCGTTTCGGTACCCGACGTTCGAATACGATCTGCCGGACGATATCGACCCTTCCGCCCAACTTTATCCGCCGGACCTTTCCATTGCCGGTTCGAAACTGCCGGACGGCCAGCCCTACCTGGTCGAGCTGTGGGTCGAAAAGAGCACGCAGAACGACATCCTTCTGCCGCTTGCCAACCGCTTTGGCGTCAATCTGATCGTCGGCGTCGGCGAAATGTCGGAGGTCTCGGCGCGCGCTGCGGTGGAACGCGCAATCGAGGCCAACCGGCCAATGCGCATCCTGTACATTTCCGATCTCGACCCAGGTGGCCGCTCGATGCCGGCGGCGCTCGCCCGCAAGATCGAGTTTATCCTCCGCGACGCCGGGCTCGATCTCGACATCCAGCTTGAGCCGATCATGCTCCTGCCCGAACAATGCCAGCACTACCGGCTGCCACGCACGCCGCTCAAGAAAAAGGAGAGGCGTGGCCCCAAGTTCGAGGCACGGCACGGCAAGGGAGCCACCGAACTCGACGCGCTGGAGGCGCTTTATCCCGGCGAACTGGGTAGAATCGTCGAACGTGAAGTCTGCCGCTACATCGATCCAACGCTTTCCCGCCGTTGCCAGGGAGCCTACTGGGACATTACCCGGTGGCTCGACGGCATCACCGAAGAGGTGCACGCGCCGTACGCCGAGCAGTTGGCCGCGCTGACCACCCGCCAAAGCGACACGCTCACCGACCTGCAAGCGGCGATGGAGGCGGCGCGTGAAGAATTGAAGGCGCTCGGAGAAGATGCGCGCCCGCTTTGGCAGCAGATCAGCGCCGATCTGGATGCGGTCATGCCAGAGATCGATCCGGAGGATGTTCCTAGCGCCAAACCCGCCAATCCGCATGCCGAGCCGCTATTCGACAGCCGCCGCGGATATCTTGACCAGCTCGACCATTACCGGCGCTGGCAAGGGCGGGGAGGAGCATGAGCCATGAGCCACGCCGCCGTCGAATGGGGCCGTAGGCAGCATCCCGGCGATCCGGTCGCCAAAAACGTGCTGATCGCTCTTTGCGAACATCTCAACGGAAAGACCGGACAATGCAACCCAAGGGTGGCGACGATTTGCCACGACACGGATTATTCGGATCGCGCGGTCCGTAAAGCCCTGCGCACGCTCGAAAAGCTCGGGTTGATCCGTATCGAGCCCGGCCACAAGGCCGGCAACAGCTATCAGATTTGCGGCGATTTTAACCGGCACGCCATGCCGGATAACAGTGAGCCCGAACGAAATTTAACCGGCACCAGCGCCGATTTATGCGGCACCTCGTGCCGATCGTATGCGGCACCACGTGCCGGTTCTATTATAGAACCGGAATTGGAACCGGAAAGAACAGTAGTTAGAGCGCGCGCACACGCCAACGGTTCGGCGAAAAAGCCATCAACTCACGAGGCCGTCAAAACGGCATTGCTCGCCGCCCTTTCGCAAGAGCGCGCCGAAGCCGTCATCGAGCATCGGATCGCAATCCTGAAAAAGCTGACGCCCTACGCGGCGAGGCTTCTTGCGGCGCAATTTTCTCTCGCACCGATTGTATGCGGCCTTTCGCCGGACGAGGCGGCCGACGCAATGATCGAACACGGCTGGCGCGGCTTCAAACCCGACTGGATCAACAACGCCCGCGATCGCGACAAGGTCCGCCAGGGACAGCGATCGCAGAACATCGGCGAGTCGTTCGCCGCCGATTATCGCGAGGCCAAGCGGAAAGGCATGCTGTCATGACAACGCTTCCCGATCACGCGCCCGAGGTCTGGCGGCTCGCTACCGATGCCGACAAGCTCACGGTTCTGGCCTCGCTTGCCGGCCTCCCGTCGCGAACGCCCACCGATCACGACGCCACGAAGATAACCTACCTGATCGCGCTCAAAGGCACCTACCATTACGCCCTATTTCGAGCGCGCGACAGGATCGCCCAAGGCGGGCTCGGTCACGCTTACTTCCCGAGCCCGAGCGAACTTCGCATGGAGCACGATCATGTCATGCGGCCGTGGATCGAGGCGCGCGAAAAAGAGGCCGAGCGCAAACGTCGCGTCGAATGGGCGGAGGATCGCGACGCGAAGCCGTTCGAGCCGAACAGCGCGGCAAGCCGGGCACGCGTCGCCGCGATCTACCGCGAGTTTTGCCGGACGTGGCCGGCGTCGCAAGGCCGCGCCGAGGCGCCGCGCAGCGTCGTCCTTGATCCCGACAAGCTCGCAAAGATTCCCGACGCGCCGCGCTCGGCCCGGCAATTGGGCGAAATGCAACCGCAGCGCCCGCCCGACATCAACAACAGGAAGCGATGAAAGAAGCGAGCATCCCGGCGCCGGCAAACATGAAATAGGAAACCGCGGTCGCGAGTGACATTCGCAACCGCCGGAATTGAAGCATAAACAATAGAGGATTGTCCGATGCATGGTCTACAAGCGAAGCAGTCACCCGTCATTAGCGATTTCGCGCTCCGCCTGCGGGCGACCTTCAGTCGCGAAGGGCAGTCGCGTTCTGGTTCGCGTGTGAACCATTAGGGCCGGCGGACGTTTCTCTGCGAATCCAACACCATTGACGGCACGACCGTGGACGAATCCAAACATCAGCCCGCGCTGCAGAAACAAGACACGCCCGGTGCCTTGGCGGACTTTCCTTATGACCGGATGACTGTCGAACGATTCCGGGAGGCATTTCCGCGAGCGAGGTGGAGCGACGAGCGCAGGAACTGGTTTGTGCCAGGCAAGACGGCAGCCCGCCGGGTCGACCGTTGGCTGGCGCGCGAGGCCGAACTGCTGGCGATCCACGGCGATAGCAAGGGGCGGGATGCCTATTCGTTCGACCCCATCTCCAGTCCCTATCTCGAGGTTGCCGAGGATCTGCGCATTCGAACATCCTATTCGAAGACCATCCTTCGGGAACTACACGAAATTCCCTGGGCGGGTTGGGACGATGAACTCCGGGCGTGGCGCGTGCCGTTTCGGTCCTATGAGGAACTGCGGCGCCGGTGGCCGACAATCGAAGAGGCCGCCCGACGTAGCGAACCCGAGGAAAGGAAGCAGCGACGCGAGGCGGAGAAGAACTCGGAGGCTCAAAGAGCCACGCGGTTGCGATACGCAGAACGCCGCCGCCATCGCTATCCGTTGCCAGCCGAAGACTTGCCGCCTATGGGCCGAGCTGTCGCAACAGGGCAGTTCGGCATTGTGGTCTTTACCGATGTGTCAGGTGAAGTCGCCGAGCCGTCGGTAGTGACTGCTTTCTACCCACACGCGACGCGGACGGACATCGACTACGTGTGGGGAACGTGGCGCTCGGCAGCGCTGACGGAACTCATCAGGACATGGCCGGCTCGTCGCGAGGCCGGCCCGATGGAACATTCCCGGGGCTGGTGGCAGCCGACGCTTGCCGAACTTAGAGTCGCCCGTCGAAACGCGCGCATCATCGAGCGTAGAAGGCGAAACCGCAATCTCAGTCCAACGTCATGAAACCGGACCGCGACCCGATCGGCCCGCTCTCTCCGCCATAGGCGCGGGCCTTCATTTTTTCTCGGCCGATGCGGCGGTCCGCTGGGGGCGGAGATTGAAAATCTGCGGCGATGTGTCGAGTACACGATGGGCTGCCTGCCCAGCCGGCGGTTACCGTTCGGACGCCCTAAGGCTCCGCGCCGCCTCATCGAGCGCCAGCGGATCGTCACCGAGGCGGTCGATGAGGTTTTGAGCTTGGTCGCCGGTGATGCCTGTTCTCATCGCCAGCGCTTCCGCTGCCTCAACATCCGATTGACCAGCGGCGCGCTTGCCTTTCTTCGCTCGGCTTTGGGTCTGCGCGGGAGCTGGTACGTCGGCACCAGAGAGTGCCGGTGGACGAGCACCAAGCAAGCGATCTTCGTTCTCGATTTCGAAGGTCGCCTGAGTCCAATGACGCTCGTGCAGACCGTGCGTCTGGCCTTCTCGCTCCCAGATCTCATATGCGCGACGCCTAATGCGTTCGTGTTTGTCGTCTGACATGGTCGTTCCTCCTGGTGGGTTCTCACCCAACGCTAAGGAGCGTCGGAACGATCCGACCCTACTCGCCGATTTCGGACAAAAGAGGGACCGAAAGACTGGCTTCCGGAGGACCGTGCCTGCCGCGTGTTGCGACCCCGCGATGCGTTAGGTGACCCGGAGAAAATCCTGGTGCGCTGCTCGGGAGCGATACCACGACGGAACGCGACCGCCGCTCCGCTCGTTGATTACTTTTGATCGAGCCGGCGCCATGCCATCCACCTCGATACGCAAAACAGAATACGATCCGGAGAGCAGAGTCCTTTCCGTGTGGTTCGTCGCTAGCGGAAAACGGTACGAGTTTGAGGACGTGCCGCCGGAGACTTTTGCCGCATTCAAAGCGGCCTTTGCCAAGGGCCGCTACTTCAACGATCACATCCGCAATCATTTCCGCTACCGTCTGGTTGGACCGGCGGTCGACTGAGCAGCATC
>NZ_RZTA01000082.1:0-24037 GCF_004023115.1 Mesorhizobium sp. M6A.T.Cr.TU.017.01.1.1 | reverse complement strand
GGCCAGCCCTTTGCGAGGCAAGGTCGGACATCGGAACGAAAGGCGGATTCGCGAATTCTACTGCTAGATAATCGGAATCGTCGCCCATGAGGCTCGCGACCCTCCACCTTGAAACTGCAAGATTCGGCGACGTATATCGCGCCGCAAGGCTTGTGCGGCTGAGGCAGCAAATGATCAGGCACATCAAGCGCACTGACGCCTCGGCTCAAAAAGTCGAGCAAGCGCTGGCTAGTCTGGCCGAAGCAAACGCACCCACGGACCGGCTCGCGCGGCATCACTAGGGCCCACGCTCATGCAGGATGCCGCACTCTTTCAATTCACAGGTTGCAGCGGTTGATGCGCTGGCTTCGCATGATGAAGCACCTGGCCAAGATCGCGCATGTCGAAATCTTGTCCGCACACTGGACAATGTTCGAAATGCTCCGCCTCGGGCTTGATTGGCTGGTCGTGATCTCTGCCCTTGAAGCCCGTGCCTTCGTTGTTGGTCCGGTATCTCATTTCTGCGCCTTGAGCGCACTCGCAGCTTGTGTCAGGGCAGCCCGATTGTTGCCGATCGTCCTGATCAGATCGCGGACCTGGTCCGGCGTGATCCCCATCTCTAGGGCAAAATACTCCACCTCGTAATTTTCATCGGCAGAGACACGGTTGCGGTCCCGGAAATCTCGCTTGGTCTTGTCGTCGGCCATGTGGTGCTCTTGGTGAGCTTCGGATCGATGGCAACGCCGGAAACGCGGTTTTGTTGCCGCAGCCTGCGGAATTCGTCCATTCGCATCTAGCTAATATAAGGCTGCCACCTAGAATCACATGAGTGCGTAAAATTGTAAGTACCGTTACCGGCCGGCTGCGGTTCATCCCCCCGATGGAGCCTAAGTTGGTGGCCAAGCCGCCCGAGGGTGACAACTGGATTCATGAGATCAAGCTCGATGGCTACCGTGCCCAGGTGGTCATCAACAGCCCCGAGGATATTCGCGTCTTTACCAAAACCGGCAAGGACTGGACGCGCAAATATCTGGGCATCGTGGAGGCCGCGAGGGAGCTCGCCGTCGAGAACGCCATCATCGACGGCGAGGCGCTCGTCACCAACATTGCCGGCATGCCCGACTTCAATGCGCTCCAGAATGCGGTCCACAACAATCCCTATGCCATGTATCTCTGCGCCTTCGACATTCTGCACCTGAACGGCCAGGATCTGCGCGACATCGGCTGCGAGTTGCGTCGCGAAATTCTCTCCGGCATCATCAAGCCAAACAGCCGGATCCAGTTCAGCGAGGCTATGCCTGGCGACGCCAAATCGATCTTCTATCTCGTCGAGCAGGTCGAGCTTGAGGGGATTGTATCGAAGCGTCCCGACAGCAAATATCGCAGCGGCCCGACCTCGAACTGGCTGAAGACCAAGAGCTTCACGGTCGACGAATTCGAACTGCTGGGCGTCGAGCGCGAGCCTGGCAAGGCAGCCTTCGCCCTTTTGGGACAGCCAGGAACCGGCAGGTATGTCGGTTCCGCGTTTATCACCTTGGGACGCGACATGAAGGAGCGGCTGTTGAAGCGGGTCCGGGAACATGCCGGGCCTCCGCCGGAGGGCATGAAGAAACGGCCTGCAACGCAGTGGGTCGGGCCTGGCGTAAAGCTGCGCGTCAAGCATCTCCGTGGCGATCACAGCCACATACGCCATGCTTCGCTGCTGGGTTTCAGCGATGAGGAGTAAGCCCCGTTCGGGTCTTAGCCGCTCGAACGGCACATATCCATTCGCAAATTCTATGGAACCGTTGCAGAAATCACGCATTACGACCGCAAGCGGTCGATTCCTCAGGATGTAGCCGCGAAGGCGCTCCCAAGCGTAGAAGGCCCGTTGCCGGTCCCCTCCCGCAACGGGCTTTTCGTTGGCGCTGACCAGCCGCACAGCTACCACAGCGCAGAGGCGAGATTGAGAGACCAATTGCCGTGTTTCTCACGAAGTAGCCCGTAAGTGGATCGCTATAAATCAGATCAAGCAGTGCGTTGATGCTGAGAGGCTGAGTGAGAGAAGATGAGGGAGGCGTCTGAGACGGATTCGCGGATGCGGAAGCACAGGCAGGTGATGCGGCCGGCGGGATTACTTAACTCCTGTTTCCAATTCACTTCAGCGCACAAACCAGTAAGATGCTGCGTTAAGTCGCCCGAGGGAAGACCTTCCACCGAATGGCCGCGCGAGACAGTTGTCTGGCGCTGCCGGCGACTCCCAAGAGATGAACAATAACAATGGAGGGAGAATGACGAGCATATTCGGAAGGATCTCGATTGCCTTGCTGGCTATAGCGGCTGCGATGCCGGTATGGGGGCAGGAACAGCCCGCGCCAAAATATGCAGCCAAGGTGCCGTCTTCTATTCTGACGCCAGATACAGTGCAGACCCGGATTGGCACCCTTAAGTTTTTTGACGGGCTACCCGATCCGGAGACCGTCCAGAAAGTCTACGACAACCTGGACTTCTCGCGTGGCATCGAAGCCTTCCTCGCCGGTATGCCGGCCGCATCGGTCTATGCGGTATGTGACGGTGTCGACAAAGCCGGTGCGAAGACGAACCAAGGCTTTGGAATAACCGAGGAGTTGATGGATGCGCGCTCGCTCTTCCTGACGCCGAACGCGACCACCGTCTACGTTTTCGCCTGCGTCAACCTAGCGGACGGGCCCATGGTGGTCGAGGTGCCGCCCAATGTGCTCGGTCCCATCGACGACGCCTATTTTCGGTTTGTAACAGACGTCGGGCTAACAGGCCCGGACAAGGGCAAGGGCGGCAAATATCTGATAGTTCCAGAGGACTACGCCGGTACGGTTCCGGCAGAAGGATACTTTGTTACCAAGACGCGCACCTACGGCAATCTCGTCTTCTTTCGAGCATTTGTCGCCAATGGCGACGTCGCGGCTGCCGTCAAGGGGGTGAAGGACAAGGCTCGGATCTATCCGCTTTCCGCGGCCTCTAGTCCGCCCAAGACAATCTTCGTCAATACCTCCGGCATGCAGTTCAACACGATCCACGCCAATGACTTTCATTTCTACGAAGAACTCGACGCCGTAGTGCAGGCCGAGCCGGCCAACGCGTTCGACCCGGAACTGGTCGGGCTGTTTGCCTCGATCGGCATCAAGAAAGGCGCGCCCTTTGCGCCGGACGCGCGGATGAGGGCAATCCTCGTCGATGCCGTCGCCGTCGGCAATGCGACGGCACGGGCGATATTGTTCGCGTCTCGCGATCCGCGCACGAAAATTTACCCGGACCGTCAGTGGTTCACGGCCTTCGTCGGCGGCAGCTCCGAGTTCGCGGACAAAGCTGAACGCCTGCTCGATGCGCGCGTGCTGTTCCACTACTATGCCACTGGCATCACGCCTGCGATGGCTGCGGCGAAGCCGGGGACCGGCTCGGCTTACGCCGTCGCCGCTCGCGATTCCTCTGGCAAGTATCTGGACGGCGGCAAGACCTACAAGATTACTCTGCCGGGTCCAGTGCCCGCCAAACAGTTCTGGTCGTTCACCGTCTATGACGGGCAGACCCGGTCAATGTTGGAAACTGACCAGAAAAGCGCTGGGATCGACAGCAACCAGCAAGGCATAAAGGCCAATGCCGACGGCTCGATCACAGTCTGGTTCGGGCCCAAAGCTCCCGCTGGTCAGGAACGCAACTGGGTGCAGACGATGCGAGGCAAGGGCTGGAACACCCTCATTCGCCTTTATGGCCCTCTCGAGCCATGGTTCGACAAGAGCTGGAAGCCGGGCGATTTCGAGCTGGTGGACTGAGTGACCCGTTCGAGATTGCCGCAGTGCGACAGTCACCCGACGACGTGAGGAACGCCCTTGGGGCTGCTGCCAAGGATGAGGGTTGTCCGCTCCATCGTGCAGTACGACGCCGGTTTAGCTGACTGATCCTAGTCACGGCCCCGTTCGACCGCTGGTAGTGTCTCAGTTTGCCTTTCGCAAACCGGCCCGACTCTCCTATATGCTGCGGAAAGCATGTGGAGGCACACACGTGGGCAAGCCAGACCCGAGAGACGAAGGCATAGACGCATACTGCTTAAAGCTGCCCCGATCGGCCTGCCCTTATCTCCCATTGACCAAAAAGCGACGCTCTTGGCTGCAAGGTTGGGACGAATCTAAAGCGATTGATGAAGAGGAGCAGGAGGCAAAATGGTGCCTCGATCCTGATAGAAGCGCGTCTCTTGCGCCGTGATCTAGGGCCGAGCTTTAAGTCTTTCCCTGCAGTCGATTACCACGCACCTAGAACGGCCGGCCGGCGCGCGCCATGGCGCGGGCGATCGCCAGCTTGGCCTCGACCTTGGCGTTCTCCTTTTGCGTCATGTTGTCTGCGGAGATCAGCCGGCGTAGCGAGCGCATGATCTCTCCACGGGCCCAGCCTGCTTCCAGCATGGAATCGACGATCGCCTGAAAGCCTGGCTCCATGGCCTTCTGACAGCCGACCTCGCGACCGGGATATTCGCCGGGTCGTTTCGGCGGGTTTTTTACCCGGTGCCGCTTTGTCCAGTTTGCGATTGTGATCCCGCACGCCATGCCGGCACAGTCGGCAATCCAGTCGAAAACATCCGAACCGCGACCTAGCAGTTGCGCGCCCTGAACAACTTCAATCGCCACGCCCGAAAATGCGAGGAGAACAATCAACTTTGCCTTGTGTTTCGTCCAGCCGACACTTGCCAAGGCCGCCAAAACGGTGAATGCGGCGGCGTGGATGAGCTTGCCATGATGCGTGAAGGTCACTCCCCAATTCCGCAGGAGCCACCCCGGGAAAAGAGCGAGCAGCAGGAGAACGCCGGCCAACGCGGCAAGGAAAGCAACCCTTGCCACGATCGGATATGAGCCTGCGCGCAACAATATAGGACAGCCCTTCATCCGAAGTTTGCAGACGCCACCGCCAGCACGAAGCGGTCTAGAGCTGGGGCAGATTGTCAATTTCCAGCGGATCGGCGCATCGGCCGAATAGATGAAGGCTTTTGAAGCTGCGGCCAAAGGAGGCCAGGATGCTATTCGCACGGTCTTGGCGGTCTGATCATGCCGGCTGCCTCAGAGATATCGCTCGCCTTCGGCGCGGTGCTCGAAACAGAACCAGTGCGGCGTCTGCCTCGGCTTAGCAAAGCCCCAACCTGCATTCTTGCCGCAGCCGGGGTGTTCGCACCTATGGTGCTGAATTCCCGGGCGCGTGACGGGCTCCATTGCGCCGGGAAGGCGGATTTCGTCGCTCATAGCAGCGCTATCGGATCGATCATGTGCGGGCTGTCGTTGGGCAGCTTGTTCTTGACGGAGGCGTTCACGTCGCGGCCGACACGGTAGAACTCCAGGTCCTCATCGAGGTTTTCGTGCAACAACTGTTTGGCGTCGTTCGGCGGCGTTTCCGGGTCCAGCCAGGCATCATAGACGTCCGGATCGAGGATCACCGGCTGCCGATCATGGATCTGGCGCGTCGTCTCACCGGCCGGCATGGTGACGATCGAACAGCTCGTCACGTCGAGGTTCTTGTTGTAGGCCCAGATGCCGGCGAAGCTGAACGGCTGATGATCGGGCAGGAAGATATGCCAGGGGTCACGCCCCTTGTCAGCTGGGCTGATCGTCCACTCATAAAAGCCGTCGGCAGGGATCAGGCAGCGTTTCGACTTGAATGCATCTTTGAAGGCTCCAGAGGTATCGATGGTCTCGGAGCGGGCGTTGAACATGGTGGCCTTGGGGAGTTCCTTGGCATGCCAGGGAACCAGCCACCATCGACCTTGGCGGAGCTTGTGACCCCCATTCTCGCCCGCCGTGACGAACGGCACATCTTCGGTGGGCGCAATGTTGTAGCGCGGCGCGTCGTTTCGGCCGATCTCGGCTGGCGCCGTCAGTCGATAGAGCCGGTGAATTTCCGACCAGGGCAGATATCTGGTGTAGCGTCCGCACATGCCGTTGCCTCAGTTTCGCAGGATCTCAGGAACGCTCAGCGGCCCGAGATCGAGAATTCTCTTGTACTCTCCCGTGCGGCGCCAGACGCCGCGGACCAGGCCGTTTTCCCGGTCACGCTTCGGGTCGAACATGATGCCGCAGAAATGGTCGCGGAATGCAAGCGCAGAAGCAAGGTCGGCGAAACAGTAAAGCCGCCAGTCCTCATATTGGCCGTCCGGCCATATCGCCTGTACTAGCCTTTTCATTGGTGCCAGCCTGCGCTCTTCGCAAAACTCGCGGACCAACGCGAAGCTGTGTCCGGTGCACAGGTCATCAGGCAGAGCGACCTGATACGGCCATTCCCGATCGATCCTGGCAGGCGAGGGGCCACGGCTACGCATCGATCAGTGCAAGGTCGGTTTCTCGGTCGCCTTCTCAAGCGCGTCGATGGCATCGAGCACAGCCTTCCGCTTCGGCTCGATTGGCTCGTCAGGGTAGAAGTAGGAGTGAGCAAGCATCGTATAGGCGATAGTCACATCCGCTACGAGATCCCGAGCATTTTCGAGCTCTTCAGCAATCCGGTACGCCAAAATCAAAAGTTTGTTGCTTGCGTCGCTGTGGCCATCTGTGGCTTCGACGATGGCACGAAGCTTTGCCAAAGCCGTGTCCCGATCCGCAAGCTGCGCCTCGGGGTCGATCAGCAACTCCAATTCAACCGCTACGGGCTTCTTGTCAGCCGGCCAGTCCGCGCAACACGCTTCAAGGGCCGCTTGGTGAGCATCACCCCAAACCGAGTTGGCTTCGAACACGGCGTCCGACGGTGTGCGGTCTTCAGGAAAGCCATCGATATCCCAGCCCTCAAGTTCAAATGCGGCGCCCGCGGCTTGCTCGGCTGTCAACCCAGCGCGCTCAAGCACAGCCTTGGCAGCATCAACGCCACGCTTCTTTTCCTCCGCTGATGCTCCCCTGAGTTTCAAAAGCAGGTCCATATCTGCCTCCTGTTGCTCTTTAGCCTTCACTGAACAAAAAGAGAACAAAAATGTCAAGCAAGGCTCGGATGTCTGCTTTCCTCATGAGCAAAACCAGTCATTGCACAGGTAAGTTGCATCAGCTCCGATCTATCTCACCTTGATCTCGTCGATATGCAGATACAGGTTTTGACGGCGCGGTTTCGGTCCCTTTGGGAGGACCGCGTGGATCTGGCGTCGGCTGCCATGATGGAATTCGTCACCGCGCCTGCAACGGGAAAGCGGCGCCACGATTGCCGACGCTATCTATATCGGCCCGGATGGGGGAGACGAGACCTGCCGGAAGCACCGCCCTGCGGGCCGGCGGCTGGGTGAGGCGATCGCGCCAGCCGCTGGTGCCCGAGGCGGAATACCGGTTCCGACCCTTTGCGGAAGCTCGTTCGCCCTCGGCCGGATTTACGTCCATGACCTTAACCCGTCTTTTTCAGCCTTATCATGAATGTCGCGCATGCTTGTAAATCAGACACTTCGCTGGTGCGGTTCGAGCGCTCCAGTTAATTCTGATAGCCGGCCAAGAGTGTGATCAGAGATCCGACAACCCGCAAGAGCGTCCTTTCCCGCAATGCCTTGACCATCTATCCCGACAGCGGTGCCGCAATAACGCCTCCAGCGATCAGGCCGGCGACCGAAGTTAGGTAGTCGCAGAATCCGCCGGCGTGCTCCCAACGGCCGGTAAAACAGAATGCATTGGTTTAAAGGGCGGCCATGGGCACTTCCGCGAGATTGCTCCCAGCGGTTGTCGGTGCTAAATTTGACAGAAGCTGCCGCACTGATGTGTCCGAGTGCGCCGCCTGCCGCCGCCGATGTGTTCTTAGAGAGGCCTAAAGAGTGGCAGGGTTTGGAGACCGGGACGATGAGCTTGACGCGCCGCGATGTGTTGATCGCCGGGAGTGTGGGGTTTGCCGGGGTCGCGCTCTTCTCGCCGCGGAGCGCGCGTGCGAACGATGAAGCACTGGATCTCGTCAAGCAGCTCACTGGACGGACGGCCACGGTGTCGGATCGCCTTCACCTGATAATGCCGACGGACTTCCCGACCGGCTACACCGTGCCCATGAGTCTTGACATCGACAGCCCCATGACCGAGGCCGACCATGTGAGGCAGATGCGCGTGTTCGCGCCGCGGAACCCGCTCATCGAAGTGGCCAGTTTCCACTTCGTCCCGCAACGCAGTCTGCCCCGCGTGTCGACCCGCATCCGGCTTGCCAAACCGCAACACGTCGTCGCTGTCGCTGAAATGAATGACGGCATCTTGCTGATGACCACGACGTGGGTCCGTGTCGCCACGGATGGCTGTGCCTGAGATCGGAGAGAGACAGTGACCACCCCGACACCACGCGTGATCGTGCCAAATGCTGCGGCGAAGGGGGAGATTTTTCAGGTCAAGACCATCATCAGCCATGAGATGGAAACGGGGCTACGCCATGATGATCAAGGCAATGTAATCCAGCGCAAGATCATCAACAGGTTTGTCTGCCGCTACAACGAAACCGTGGTGTTCAGTGTCGATCTTCACGAGGCGGTTTCGGCCAACCCATTCTTCGAATTTTCCTTGCGCGCGACGGAGAGCGGCCGGCTCGATTTTGTCTGGGAAGAAGACGGCGGTGCCGTCTATATGTTGTCGCACCAGTTCACGGTCGGTTGAGGTGGCGACGAGCTGCGCGAATTATGGCGTGACAAGTTGAGTGGGAGCGTGACCGGAAAACTGCGAAACAGACGGGTATTCAGCATGCGCCCCGTCGCGAGATCTGCGATTGCCACGGGCCTCGTGCTGCTCTTCAGCCAATCCGGCGCGGCGGCGGGGGCCGATCAAGGCGCTCAACTCGCCGCGACCTGTGCGTCCTGCCATCGTCTCGATGGCGGCGGCACAGGCATTCCCAGCATCATCGGGCTTGGTGAGGAGAGGCTCACCAACGCCCTGCTTGCCTACCGGGCGAGCGAGAGTCCAAATCGCATCATGCACGTTATCGCGCTGTCGCTCAGCGACGAGGAGATCGCGAGCGTCGCGCGCTATGTCGCAGCGCAGGGAAGTAGCCCGCGATGAAATCCTGGACGCGTCGCGAGTTCGGCCGCCTCACCGGAGCAGCGTTGCTAACGGCGCTCAACCAGCCGAAGGCGCGGGGCCAGGCCAAGGCGC
Source organism: Mesorhizobium sp. M6A.T.Cr.TU.017.01.1.1 (assembly GCF_004023115.1). Classification (NCBI taxonomy): domain Bacteria; kingdom Pseudomonadati; phylum Pseudomonadota; class Alphaproteobacteria; order Hyphomicrobiales; family Phyllobacteriaceae; genus Mesorhizobium; species Mesorhizobium sp. M6A.T.Cr.TU.017.01.1.1. The sequence continues at coordinate 14,984 of NZ_RZTA01000082.1, read as the reverse complement.
GTGTCGTCGTGATCGGCGGCGGCATCGGCGGCGCAACGGTCGCCAGATATCTCGCCGCCAGCGCCACGGCTGTCGAGGTGACCCTGGTTGAACCGCGGCAGACCTACGCGACCTGTTTCTTCAGCAATCTCTATCTCGCCGGGCTGCGCCCGTTCGAATCGCTCAGTCATGGTTATGAAGCGCTGGCAAAACAATATGGTATCATCGTCATTCATGAGTCCGCTGCGGCGATTCACCCGGCGGCGAAAACCGTTGCGCTCAACAACGGTTCAAAGCTCAGCTACGACCGTCTCGTTGTTGCGCCAGGCATCGCATTCAGGGATCGGGCGCTTAAGGGCTATGACGAAGCGGCGATGGAGATCATGCCGCACGCCTGGAATGCAGGGCAGCAAACCAAGCTGTTGCGCCAGCAACTGGAAAGCATGGAGGACGGCGGGCTGTTCGTGCTCGTTGCTCCGCCGAATCCGTTTCGCTGCCCGCCCGCCCCCTACGAGCGCGCTTCGCTCGTCGCATCCTATTTCCAGCGCCGCAAACCCAAGGCCAAAATTCTGATCCTCGATGCGAAAGACAGCTTCAACGCGCAGGACCTGTTCCAGGACGCTTGGAACCGCCACTATCCGGGAATGATCGAATGGCTACCGGCCCAGTTCACCGGCGGGGTCACGGCAATCGACGCGAAGACCCGGTCGGTAATCACCGCGGGAGCAACATTCAAGGCCGCGGTGGCCAATGTCATTCCGGCGCAAATGGCCGGGCGCTTGGCGCAGCAGGCGGGGCTCGCCAATCGGTCGGGCTGGTGTCCGGTCGATCCGGTCACCTTCGAATCGGCGCTGCAGCCCGACATCCATCTGGTCGGTGACGCGATCATCGGCGGGGATATGCCGAAATCCGCCTTCTGCGCCAACAGCCAGGCCAAAGCCTGCGCCTTTGCCATCGCGGCCGATCTCACCGGATCAGCGCGTTTCCCGGCGCATTTGTTCAACACCTGCTACACTTATCTCGCCCCCGACGATGCGTTCAGCAACGCCATCAGCTTCAAGCCCGTCGACGGGAAGCTCAAGAGCGTCATCAGCTTCGTCAGCAAGGTCGAGGAAAGCTCCGAGGTCCGCCGGCAGGCTGCGCGCGCGGCGGAAGGCTGGTATGACGCCTTCACGCACGACGTGTTTGGCTGAAACGAAATTCAACTCCGCTCGACGGCCGGGCCGGCCATTGCGGAAATGCCGGCGCCATTGTGGGTACGCTCCGCCTTGGTGCCGGATCGTTGCTCCGGGATCAGCGCTGGAACAGGATCGGGCAGCCGCTCCAGCCGCAGCGAATTAACCACCACGAGGATGCTCGAGCCGGCCATGATCGCCGCCGCAAGGATTGGCTGCAGAAGTCCGAATGCTGCGAACGTCAGCGCGACGAGGTTGTAGCCGAACGCCCACATAAGGTTGGTCAAGATGGTCCTGCGGACCGCGCGGGCCACGTCGACGATCCAGGGCAGCATCCACAATCCGTCCGCAGGCAGCACGAGCGCCGCAGTCTCGCGGGCGAGATCGGTGGCGGAGCCGACGGCGATACCGACATCTGCGGCGGCCAGGACCGGCCCGTCATTCAGCCCATCGCCGACCATCGCCACCGAACCGTGGTCATGGCGGAGCCGATCCAGGGCCAGCCGTTTGGCCTCCGGCGAAAGGCCCGCTTGGACGTCCTTGATCCCGACCAGGGCCGCGATCCGCTCCGCCGCTTGCGCCAAGTCGCCGGTCAACAGCGTGGCGTCGAGCCCGCGCTCACGCAGGGCCGCGATCGCGGCCTGCGCCTCGGGAAGCGGTGAATCATCGAGCGACAGCACGGCGCGAACCTGCTCGCCCCAACCAACATAGACTACCGAATGACCGCTCGCCTCCAGCGACCGCGCATGCTCGGCCAGCGACGGGGGAAGCGGCCAGCCCAGATCATTCATCAATCTGCCGTTCCCTGCCGCCACGGGCCGGCCTTCGGCGCTGCCGCGGATACCACGGCCGGGAACCGTCCGGACATCGCGGGTGACGAGCGGCGTGATGCCCTGCTGAGCGGCGGCTGCCGCGATGGCCCGCGCCAGACCATGCTCGGAAAGGCGCTCCAGACCGGCGGCGCGCGCCAGTACTTCGTCGATGCCGACCTCCTCGCAGTCGACGCCGACGAGACGCGCTTTGCCCGCCGTCAGAGTGCCGGTCTTGTCGAAGGCGAGCAACCGGACACGCGCGAGGGTCTCGAGCACGCCGGGGTCGCGGACGAGGCAGCCGTGCCGCGCCAGCCGGCCGATGCCGAGTGATGTCGCCATCGGAGCAGCGAGGCCGACGGCACAAGGACAGGCAACCACCAGTACCGAGAGGCCAATCAGCAACGCCCGATCGAACGGCAATGACTGCGCCCAGTAAACGATCGTCAGCCCGCCGAAGGCGAGGACGAGCGGCACCGACACGCCAACGACGCGATCGGCAAGGCGCTGGGTTGGACTGCGACGGCCCAGCGCTTCGCGCACCGACCGGCAAATCCGCGCCCAGCGGGTTGCAGTTCCGTCACCGCTGCTTTGGATCAGGAGCGGGCCATCGATATTGATACTGCCGGCAATCACCTTGGAGCCGGCGCCCTTTGTCACTTGCCGGCTTTCTCCGGTAATCACGGCTTCATCGGTGTTCGATTCCCCCTCGACAACCACGCCGTCGACCGGAATGCGCTCGCCTGGCCGGACCCGCACCAGCATGCCGGCCGACACCTCCCGCACCGGACGGCGGATCTCAGCCGCGCCATCGATCACGGTCGCGCTCTCGCTTTCTGCGGCCAGAAGAGGTTCGAGGTCGCGCGCTGCCCTAGCGCGGCCAACAGCCTCGAGATAGCGGCCAACGGTGAATAGCATCAGCACCATCACGGCGGTGTCGAAATAGACATGCGTGCTGCCCTCGAACACGGCAAATGCCGAATAGAGGTAAGCGGCAGCGACGCCAAGCACGATGAGTGCCGACGACGTCACTCGTCCCTGAATGCCATTGAGCCACATTTCGCGCAGATAGGGTCCGCCGAGAATCACCACCGCCGGCGTCGCGAAGATCCAGAGCAAAAGGTGAATCCACGGCAGCACGCCCGCATCGACGCCGGTGAACGCGTCCGAATAGAGGAGGAGGCTGAACATCATGATATTCATGGAGAGAAAGCCTCCCACGCCGAGCTGGATCAGAAGCCAGGCAGCTTCCCACTCTTCGTGTCTGCCGCTCTTCACCTGAAAGGCGATGCAACAGCCGTAGCAGCAGAACGCGCAAGCCTCACCGTTGAGCCTGCGCTCCATCGGGCGCAGGCCGAGGGGCAGCGAACAATGGCTACAGAGGATATCGCCATGCGCAGTCATGCGGGATGTCCGCCCAGCCAGGCAAGGCCGATATGCGCGTCGGAAGGCAGGAGACCACGGCCGAGCGTGATGAGACCGAGCAAAAGAATAAAGCCACCAGCCAGCCGCACGCCACGCCGCCGCCAGGCTGGCCCGAGTATCCGGCCAACGCCGCCCATCATCAACATCGCGGGGAAGGTTCCCAGTCCGAACCATGCCATGACGAGAAACCCGGAAAGCACTCCGGCGGTACTCGCCGCCTGGGCGGCGAAGGCATAGACCAGGGGACATGGCAGGAAGCCGTTGAAAACGCCAAAGGCGAGCGGCGCGGCGCTGCTCCGGGCGGTCAACAGACCGCGCAGGGACAATGCAAATGTGCTGCCGCCAAATCCGATCGCAAGGCGATGAAAGACCTGCAGCAAGCCGAAGAACTGCAACGCCATGGCAATCATGAGCAGGCCAGCGACGATCGCAAGAATTCGTTGGGCGATGTCGAGGGAGCCGTTCAAGAGCGGCGGCGCCGTTAGACCTTGCGTGGTGCAGATGACCTGACCGATCGCACCCGCGAGCCCGCCCAGAAAGCAATAGGTTGTCAATCGGCCGGTATTATAGAGCAGGTGGCGAAGGACGGTTGCGCCTCCGCCGCGCTGATCGCGGCCAAGCGCGCAGGCAAAGCCGCCGCACATGCCGATGCAATGAAAGCTGCCTGCAAATCCAGCGGCGAAGATCACGAGGTAGTAGATCATTGGCGTTTTCGTAGCGCCGCGTCCGCGCCGCTATTGCCGCACAAGATAGACAAGATAGATGATAAAGCCGACGGTGCAGCCGCCATAGATGAGGAAGCCGAGCATCTGTGGCAAGCCGGCGTCAGCGAGCTTGAAAATGGTGTCCTGTAGCATCCGCTGCTCCTATGTCAGCCGAAATAAAGACGAAGCACGTTTGTCGCCACCTCGAACGCCAGGAAAAGGAGGTTCAATGCGGCGACCCCAAGGAGAATTTTGGCTACCAACATCTCCATCACTCCTGCCTTACCAGCCCTTTCGACAGTCTTCTTAGAACAGACGGCCGGGACCGAGCCCGCCCCAATAAACATACATGTAATACAGCCCCCAGGCGAACAGCAGCACGTAGACGACGAGAAGCCATAACGGAATGAATCCCACACGCGCCTGTATCAGGCCGCCGGCATAGTCCTCCAGTTCAGGGTGCGAGCTTTGACGCACATCCAGTTCCGGATGCGTCGGGCTCTCCGGATCGCTGCTCTGCAGATCGCTCATTCTCCATCTCCCTTTCAAAAAACCCAGTGGCGGCTTTGTCGGTGCCGCTCAACGCGCCGGATAGGACGCCCCAGATGAACAAGAACAGGGCCGCCAGGCTCATCATCATGGCGCCTGCATAGGGTCCGGTGACTTCAAAACCGAGCATGCGCTAACCTCCGGCGGGTGCCTGTTTCTCGCCAGGCGGCGCTGGCGGGCCGGACGCCGGCACCGACGGATCGGGCACATAGGCTCGCTCAGGCTTGTCAGCGACCAGTTCCAGATCGTTCAGCGCCGCGCGAGCCTCCTTCTTGATCGACAGCGGCTGCAGCGAGAGCGGGTCTTTATAGGCGGAAAGCGCCACCACGAAATAGGAAAGCGCCCACCGGTCCTCGTCCTGAAAGGAATCCCGATAGGACGGCATCGGCGTGCCGCTGAGGCCGGTGGTTATCGTCCGGAAGATGTCTTCGACGGCCGGGCCAGACTTGAACTGGCCGCTGGTGAGGTCGGCCGGCACGGTGGCGAACCCGAGATCATCCTTGAGGCCGGCAGCTTTCTCGCCGTCGCCCTTGCCGCCTTGGCCGTGGCACTCCCAGCACTTCGCCACCTGCCAAACCTCCTTACCTCGGTCCAGCATCGTCTGGGACGGGGTCGGCGGGCGCCCGATATACAACGGTGGGCCAGGCGGTTCCTCGACGAAGAAAGCGTAAGGACTGGCGGGATCGGAACGGTCAACCGCTAGCTCATATTTGATGTATTGGATCACCGCCAGCCGATCGTTGAGCGGCAGTTCGTACCAAGGGGGCATTGCCGTGCCGCGGATGCCGCGAGTAATGGTGCGCAGCATGTCGCCGTCCGTGGGCAGAGGCTCCTTTGTCAACCTGAACTTGAAGACTGCGGACGTGAAGTCCCTGGGCCGCTGGTTAAACATAAAGGTGGCGGCCGGCCCGTTGCCGTCGCCTTTGGCACCGTGGCAACCGATGCAGCGGCGCTCATAGACTTCCTTGCCATAAGCAATCCATTCCTCGGAGCGCGGCATCGTCGCATCCATGACCTCCAGGCTTTGCGGCTCGAAAAGATCGCGCCATTTACCCCGGTTCGTGCCGAGCTTCTGGACGTAGGAAACGAGCGCCGCCACCGATTCCGTCTCCGCCGCGATGCTGACGGTCTCTCCTGTGTATTCGTCATTCGGCGTCAGGATGATCGGCTTTCTGTCGCGCGCCTTCAGCGGCACGAACAGCAACCCGTACGCATTCGGCGTCAACTGGATGGCTTGCTGGCTGCCGAAGTCGAACAGGCCTTCGGTGATCTCTGTCCTTTCCAGGGTCCGATTGCCAGCGCCGTCGTCAACGATACGGACGGCTGCATCGGGCTCGTGGAAGAGGCCGCGATACGGCGCCATTATCGAGTCCGGCACCAGCATCCGCGGATTGTAGAAGTGCGCCAGGTGCCACTCGTCGCTGTATTTCAGGCCGACGCGCGTCAGGTCCGGCCCGATCCGGCGTGTGCCTAACAGGTGCGGCACGTCATAGGCGTATTCGCCCGCCTCGCTGACCGGTCCCCAGCGGCGGATCTCGCCGGTCACCGGCCGCACGAATTGCGAATGGCAGTACCAGCAGCCTTCGCGCAGGTAAATGTTGCGGCCGCGACGCTGCTGCTCGGTGTAGTCCGTCGCCTCTGAAACCGTCCACTTCAGCTGGCCGAAATCCGTGCGCACCACCGAAGTCACGCGCGTAGTTCGTGAGGACGGCTCCACGAAGGGCAGCACGCCCTGCGTGATCACCGCAAGGGTGATGCAAAAGACGCCGGCGAACAGCGCGAAGAAGCGAACGTTCACTGCGCGGGCCCTCCCGCCGGGGCCGGGATAGGCGCCTCCACCGGCCCGCGGACGCGTCGCGCCTCAGCCGCCGGGCTGGTCAGTGCAGTCAGCATCAGATTCACCACCAGCAGCGACATACCGATATCCATGCTGATCCCTGCCAGGGTCCGCGCCAGCCAGTAGGGCTTCACCCAGACGAGCGAGTCGAGCCATTCGACCCCATTCATCCATTGATAACCCTGCTGCAGCCCGCCCGCTGTGAGGACCAGGCCCATGGTCGTGATGCCGACGGTGATCAGCCAGAACGACCAGTTGCCGAGCTTGAAGGACCAGAGTTCGCGCCCGAACAGCCGCGGCCAGGTATAGACGAGGCCCCCCATCGCCCAGACGACGAAGGTGCCGAACACGGTGAGATGCGAATGCGAGATGACGAAATCGGTGAAATGGGTCGGCTGCTGCAGCTGCCGCAGCGCCTCGGTCGAGCCCTGGAAGCAGCCGACGAGATACATGAGCGAGCCCATGATCAGGAACTTCGCCGGCAAGTTCCTGCCGAACTCATGCCACTTGCCCATCATGGTGCCAAAGAAGTTCACCAGCACCGTCCACACCGGAATGATCAGCAACATCGACGTGACGACGGCCAAGGTCTCGGCCCAGTCCGCGATCGGGCTGTAGAGGTAATGGTGGATGCCGACGAACGGGTAAAACAATGCCAGGGACCAGAAGCCTACCAGCGAGAGCTTATGGGCATAGAGCGGATTTCGCGCGCTGATCGGCAGGAAATAGTAGATGATCACGTAGCCCGCGGGCGTTAGCCACAGCCCGACGATGTAGTGGAGATAGAGGCCATGGAAGGCGGCGCTGTTGATGCCCGAGATCGTGTACGGCAGGATGAAGCTTCCAAGCACGAAGTTCATCGTCGTCCACACGAAAGTGGCGATCAAGTACCATAGCGCGACATAGATCGCCGGCTCGAGCCTTCGACTGATCGTGATCAGGAATTGCGCGGTAGCAACAGCCACTACGATGAAGAATGCGACCTTCGCATAGAGCGGAAACTCACCGGCTTCCAAACCGTCACTGTCGCCGAACAGCAAGCCGACCAAACCGGCAAGCGTTGCGATGTTCCAGACCCATGCGAGGAGAACCGACCACTCCGACCATATCACCCGCACCCCCGACAGACGCGGCACGAGATAGTAGCAAAGGCCGATGAAAAGCGTCGAGAAGGCGCCGAAGATGACACCGTTGACGTGGACCGGGCGCAGCCGGCCGAAGGTGAGCTCGAGGTTTCCCGATCCAAGATAGTCGGGGTAGTTGAAGGTGCTCGAGATCAGGACGCCGACGGATGGCGTCACCATCAGCCAGAACATGCCGAAATAGAGCCAGGTCCGCACGACCCGGTTGTCGACCAGCGCATCCAGGTCCACATTCGCGAACTTGCCGCGCAGCTCCATCCCAGTCTCTGCCAACGCATAGACCTCCCGCGCGGTTCCCGGGCCGCACCACTGCTTCAACCCCACCCTTCCCGGATGGGACTCGCTTCGCGCTCCCGTGAAGTCGGTGCCCGGCTATCGACGAGACTAGTACTTGCCTGGCACCAACACCGAACCGGTGTTCGACCAGGTGATGTACGCCTCGAGCGCCTTCATCGCCTCCGATTCGGGATCGATCTTCTCGCCCTGGTTCGGTTTCTCGATGCACCAGTTGATCATGTCGCGTAGTGTCGCGAATTTGGCCATCGACTGCTGGAACTTCGGGAACGCGTGCGGGTGGGTATCGGAGGCCATCGGGTGGCACATGGCGCAGGCCCACCCGGTGGTCGACAGTTTGACGCCCAACTGCTCCGCCATCGCCGCATCACCGTGGAACAGGAGGTCTCCCTTCCTGACCTCCTCCATGAACGCCTCTTGATAGAGTTTCAGCTGCTTTGGCGTCACCGGGTCCTTGTTGGCACTGGCCGGGCCGACGACAACGGCAGCTGCGACGACTGCTCCGGCGACGGTGGAACGCCTCAGAATGCAGAGGAATGTCGATGTGTTTATCATAGCTACCCCCTTTTATGGATTTTCCCACGGGTACTGTCTGTCGGCGATGCGTGGCTGTATGACCTCCTCAATGCTCTTGTCGTGGTCCTCCGGCGACCGGACGAACACCTCCTTGCGCCCCCACATGATGTACTCGACATCGACCTTGTCGTCGGCGTTGACGTTCACGGTTTCCCAACCGACCCCGTCGAAGGGATCGCCAGGATCGACACGGATCATCGGCTTGGTCAGCTTGGGCACGCCTTCCGGCGCATACGGCCACGGCCAGGAGGTCGCCAGCATGCCGATCGAGCGCATGCTGCCGATCTCGTTGTAGAGCACCTGGTGCACGTGACCGTGGATGTTGGTGACCTTAGTATAAGGCTTCAGCACGTCATTCACTTCGCGCCAGTCGCGCACCCAGAAATTCCAGGGCGGGTAGTACTCGTACAGCGGATTGTGGCTGAAGATGACGATCGGCTTGGACTTATCCCACTCGGCGAGTGTCTTCTGCATCCAGTCGAGTTGCTCGCGGCCGACGCCGGCCCACGCGCCGGCAACCGTGCCGTCAAGGGTAGCCATGTGGCCCATGCGCTCCTCTGGAGTCATCTTCTTCGCTGTCCAGTAGTCCGGTCCCCGGCTGACCGTATCGAGCCCGATGAAGCGCACGCCTTTGTGATCGAAGGTCCAGTTGGGTTGGCCGAACAACTCGCCCCACTTCTTGCCCATATCCAGATACCAGTCATGCTCGCCCGGGATGTAGTACTTCTTGATCTTCAGATCCTTGAGGAGCTCAACGCCAAGCTCAAGTTCCTCGATCTTTCCGAGCTGGGCCAGGTCGCCGCCGAAGATCAGGAAGTCGGCCGGCGGATCCATGGCCTGGACCTCTTGTACGGCGCGCACCACCTTGTCGACGAAGCGCGTGTTCAGCGATCGCGGATAGAGATGGGTGTCCGAAATCCAGGCAAACTTGAAGGGCGCTTCGGCGGCGTGAGCGACGTCGATGGTGTTGAGCAGCGGCCACCACGCGAACGTCTGGCCGACGGAAGCAGCGCCGAACAGCAGCGATCTGTGAATGAAAGTGCGGCGGGTGATTTGGAGCGAGTCGTCGGGCCGTACTCCAGGCGGCTGCAGCACCGCATGCATTTCGCGCCGAATGCGGTCAAGCTCGTCAGACATCAGGGTTCCTCCTCAGTGCAGACCGTTTCTTAAAGCGTCGGCCTTCTCGCAGGAGCGCGACCCTGTTGAATCAGTGGGTCGCCCATTTTCTTATTTTTTCAGTTCAATCGTCAGACTGGTGGCCTTATTCTCCTCTACCTTTACGGGCTGCTCGATGGGCCCGGTGAAGGGGTGGATCGCCACGAGCTTGTAGTCGCCAGGCGGAACATCGATTATGCTGAACTTGCCGTCGGCGCCGGTGACAGCGTAGTAGGGATTGTCCACCACATAGACCCAGCCTTCCATCCAGCCATGCGCGTCGCAGTCGACGCGGACAGTGCCGGCCCGCTTCAGTTCGACGGGTATCCGCTGGCCCTTATTGGGCAGCGCCAGGTTGAAGGCGGTACGCTTGCCATAATACCCGTGGGTGTTGTGGAGCATTGGGTCGCTGTTGACCACCTCCAGCGAACCGGCGGGTATCATCTGAACCGCGGGCTCAAAGCGACATTTGAGGTTGTTAAGCTCAGGCGGCTTTCCGGGCTCCGGCCAGGCCTTTCCCTGTGCCACGTCGACCAGCTGCACCGCCGCGTTCAGCACGGCCTGATCGCTGCCGACTTCGATCAGCGGCTCCTCGCGGGGATCGCCGCACACCTCGATATCCTTGGTGGGGATGATCTTTGTTGTCGGCACGTCGCCGCGGTAGACGATCGTACCCTCGATCGTTCCGCCTCCCGTGACCGGACCCACTTCGTAGGCTTGCGCAGGCGCGGACACCGTCGCAACGAAAGCGATCGCCGCCAGCCCGCTCATCAATTCGCGAATGGTCATAAAAGCCTCCTCCTTCTTGAGAGATGAGGGGCAACTTTTAAAAATAGAGCTAAACCAGTACCATGTCTAGCCATTCAGCAACAAAATATGATAAAGTGGGATAGTTTAGGCGAGTTTGTTAATCACAAACACACGCGGGGGTTGGTGCGTCATTCTCGAAGTGCCGGAGGTACTTGATGAAGCGGCGGCATGGACTCCTCAGCCCCTGGGCCTACGGTCCGCATCCCCTCTTCTGCATCATATTCGCAGCGGCCCTGTCGATCTGCCAACCGCTCGTGCGGGCCGACACGGCGCCTGTGACGGTCGGTGGCCCATTCACGCTCACGGCGCCGGACGGAACGACGGTCACCGATGAAACTTATCGCGGCAAATGGCTGCTGGTTTTTTTCGGCTATACGTCTTGTCCCGACATCTGCCCGACGACGCTGTCCGAAATCGCCGCGGCGATTGAGGAACTCGGCCCCGACGCCGCAAAACTGCAACCGCTCTTTATCACCGTCGATCCCGAACGCGACACGCCTGAGGTGATGGGAAGCTTTACCGCGGCGTTCGATCCGCGCATCGTGGGACTGACGGGCAGCCCACAACAGATCGTTGCGGTTTCCGAGGCATATGGCGCCTACGGTGTGACGCGCCAGGGCGAGGCGGGCGGTGACGACTACCTAATGGATCACGGCACCCACATCTACATCATGAACCCACAGGGGCAATTCGTGGAGGGGCTAGACTCTGACACACCAAGCAGCGGCATTGCCGCTACGTTGGGTGAACTGGTGCGATGACACGGGCCCTGGGATGACGGAGATCACGATCATGCAATTGATCGGTCCATAGAAAGTTGTCATCCGGAAGGAGAGCGGCCATGCAAAGACATATAAAGGAAGCTTCGGAGCTTAAGGCATTGATCCTCGCGGATCTTCATGAGGAGCCGGGATGCGAGCACGTCACCGATTTTGTGATTCAGCGGCTCGAAACCAAGGAGAACGGGGCAAATTGGACCGTCAAATATCTGGATCCTAATCAAGATAAGGTTTGCGAGACAATTCTGAAAAACATAGCGCGAATGTTGCAGCTCAATTTCGACCTTCCTGAACGCGGGTCGTGAGGAACGATGCGAGCGGGATCGGCGCGCATCGCGCTTCGACATAATTCGTATGCAAGCAGGGGAATCGGGCGATGGCGGAACCCACAGCATTGCACACCGGCAAACCTGGCGGCGTAAAGAACGTCATTGCGCCGCGGCGATTTGGACCTCCGATGACCGGAGATGCGGGCGATATGGCCGATGGGCAAGGCCGTATCTTGGAGCCAGGCACTACGAGTTATGACGGTTTCTTTGCGGATGCGATCGCGCGTTTGCAGGAGGAACGGCGCTATCGTGTGTTCGCGAACCTTGAGCGCATCGCCGGACGCTTTCCCAATGCCGTGTGGCATTCCCCACATGGACCGAAGGACGTCGTGATCTGGTGCTCCAACGACTATCTCGGGATGGGACAACACCCAAAGGTGGTCGCCGCCATGGTGGAGACTGCTACCCGCCTGGGAACGGGGGCCGGCGGGACGCGCAATATCTCCGGCACCAGCCATCCGCTCGTAGAGCTCGAGAGCGAGCTTGCCGATCTCCACGGCAAGGAGGCGGCACTGGTCTTCACGTCCGGCTATGTTTCGAACCAGACTGGCATCTCGACCATCGCCAAGCTGATCCCCGGTTGTCTGATCCTGTCCGATGCGCTCAACCACAATTCGATGATCGAGGGCATCCGCCAGTCGGGTACGGAGAAGACCATCTTCCGCCACAACGACGTCGATCATCTCGAGGAATTGTTGAAGGCGGCGGGTCCGGATCGGCCAAAACTCATCGTCTTCGTAAGTCTCTATTCGATGGGCGGCGACGTCGCGCCAATCAATCGCATTTGCGATATCGCCGATCGTTACGGCGCAATGACCTATCTCGACGAGGTCCATGCTGTGGGCATGTACGGCCCTCGCGGCGCCGGCATCGCCGCGCGCGACGGCGCCATGAACCGGATCGATGTGATCGAAGGCACCCTCGCCAAGGCCTTCGGTTGCCTCGGCGGCTATATCACGGGAAGTGCTGTGCTGATCGATGCGGTTCGTTCCTATGCTCCGGGTTTCATCTTCACCACCGCGTTGCCGCCGGCGATCTGCGCCGCGGCCACAGCGGCGATCCGGCATCTGAAAACTTCGCAGTGGGAGCGCAAGCGCCAGCAGGACCGCGTCCGGCGGGTCAAGGCGGCGCTGGGTGCGGCTGCGCTGCCGGTCATCCTGAGCGACACCCATATCGTTCCGGTGGCAGTCGGCGATCCGGCGCATTGCAAAGCGGCGAGCGACCTGCTGCTGAGCGAGCACGACATCTATATCCAGCCGATCAATTATCCGACCGTGGCGAAGGGAACTGAGCGGCTGCGCATCACGCCGACACCCTGTCATGAGGACATCATGATTGATCGGCTCGCGGCAGCTCTGTCCGATGTCTGGAATCGGCTCGGGCTGCCACGGGACAATCTCGCCTGAGCGGCCGAATGAAGCTTCGCCGTTGCCCGGACGTCCCCGAAGATTAGGTCTTAAGGATCAAGGAAATGGCTGCCAAGGAGATCATGTTCTCGTTCGAGGCTCGCGACAGAATGCTGCGCGGCATTGACATCCTGGCGAATGCGGTGAGCGTCACGCTTGGCCCGCGGGGGCGCAACGTCGCGATCGGCAGGGAGCACGGCGCGCCGCGGGTCACGAAGGACGGCGTGACCGTCGCCAGGGAAATCGAACTCGACAACAAGTTCGAGAACATGGGCGCCCAGATGGTGCGCGAGATAGCAACAAAAACCTCCTATCAGGCCGGCGACGGCACGACCACCGCCGTCGTGCTCGCGCATGCGATCGCCCGGGAGGGCGCCAAGGCGGTGGCCGCCGGCATGAATCCCATGGACCTGAAACGCGGCATCGATCTCGCGGTCGAAGCCGTCGTCGCGGAACTCAAAAACAACGCCACGAAGGTCACCTCGAACGTCGAGATTGCGCAAGTCGGCACCATCTCGGCCAACGGCGACAGGGAGATCGGCCGCTGCCTCGCCGACGCCATGAAGAGGGTCGGCAATGACGGCGTGATCACTGTCGAGGACGGGACGTCGCTCGAAACCGAACTCGAATTCGTCGAGGGCATGCAGTTCGACCGCGGCTATATCTCGCCCCATTTCATAACCAATCGCGCAAAGATGCGGGTCGAGATGCAGGATGCCTATGTCCTTATCAGCGAGAAGAAACTGTCCAGCCTGAACGAAATACTGCCGCTGCTGGAGAAGGTGGTGCAGGCCGGCAAGCCGCTGCTCATCATCGCCGAGGATGTCGAGGGTGAGGTGATTGCGGCGCTGGTGGTCAACAAGTTGCGCGGCGCTCTCAAGGTTGCAGCCGTGAAGGCGCCGGCCTACGGAAACCGCCGCAAGGCGATGCTGCAGGATCTCGCGCTGATGACCGGCGGAACGGTGATCTCGGAGGATTTGGGCATCAAGCTCGAGCATGCTTCCCTCGATATGCTCGGGCGCACCAAGAAGGTGATGATCGACAAGGCAAACACCACGATCGTCGGCGGCGCCGGCAAGCGGGCAAGCATCGAGGCCCGCATCGCCGAGATCAAGCTCGAGCGTGCGGAAGCCACCTCCGATTACGACCGCGAGAAGCTCCAGGAGCGGCTGGCCAGGCTCGCCGGTGGCGTCGCCGTGATCCGGGTCGGCGGTGCCACCGAAGTCGAGGTCAGGGAGAAGAAGGATCGCATCGATGACGCGATGAGCGCGACAAGAGCCGCGGTTGCAGAGGGCATTCTCCCGGGCGGTGGGGTCGCCTTGCTGCGCGCCGGCAGGGTGCTCAAGAAGCTCAAGGGCGGCAACGAGGACCAGCAGGTCGGCATCGCGATCGTCAGGAAGGCGATCACCTGGCCGGCTCGGCAGATCGCGATCAATGCCGGCCTGGAAGGCTCGGTCGTCATCGCCGGGATCCTCGAAAACGACGACAACGCCTATGGCTACGATGCCCAATCGGGCGTGTACGGGGATCTGGTGTCAAAGGGCATCATCGACCCGGCCAAGGTGGTGCGAACGGCGCTCCAGGGCGCAGCCTCGGTGGCAGGCCTCCTCATCATGACGGAGGCCATGGTGGCCGAAGTGCCTGGCCCGCCGCCGCCGGAGCTTCCCGGTCACGAGCATCATCATCACGATATGGATTTGGATTTCTGACCGCTTCGCGGTCGTAATCCGGGCTCGCGGCCATCAACAATGATCTCGTCCGCCATCGAGGTGAGACAAGTCGTCGAGGATCACGTATCCAAGGTCGGCTCATGGCGCTACCTGCTCGTTCTGATTGACGAGAAAGATGGCAACATTCCACTCTAGACGGTAATTTAGTGTCAGGAGGGGGGCGGGTGCAAACTTGCCGAGTCCGCGCGCCAGCGGGCCGGCGCGGGCGCCATGCGGAGAATTTTTTCTCTGCCTGGAAAAATCGGGCCGAGGAGTTTTTCCCCACTGCCATGGAAAAATCGCGCC
>NZ_RZTA01000081.1:0-30286 GCF_004023115.1 Mesorhizobium sp. M6A.T.Cr.TU.017.01.1.1 | reverse complement strand
AGTCCGAGCCGGAGATGGTGAAGAACGGCACGTTGGCTTCACCGGCGACCGAGCGGGCAAGCAGCGTCTTGCCGGTTCCGGGAGGGCCGACAAGCAGCACGCCGCGCGGAATCTTGCCGCCAAGCCGCTGGAACTTCTGCGGATCACGCAGGAATTCGACGATCTCCTCCAGATCCTGCTTGGCTTCGTCGACGCCGGCGACATCCTGGAAGGTGACGCGGCCATGCGCCTCGGTCAAAAGCTTGGCCTTCGACTTGCCGAAGCCCATGGCGCGGCCGGAGCCGGACTGCATCTGGCGCATGAAGAATATCCAGACGCCAAGGATGAGGATCATCGGCAGCCAGGAGATGAGATAGCCGAACAGCGAATTGGAACCGTCTGATTCAGGGCGCGCATTGATGGTGACGTTCTTGTCCTGCAGCCTCGAAACCAGCGACGGATCTCCAGGCGAATAGGTCTGGAAGCCGGTAGAGGTGTCGGTATAGGTACCGGAAATGCGGGCACCCGCGATGGTCACCGTCTTGACCCGGCCGGCCGCGACATCCTGCAGGAACTGCGAATAGGGGACGTCGCTCGCCGCTCCGCGCGTCTGCGGCGTCTGGAACAGATTGAAGAGAGCGATGAGCAGGACCGCTATGATCGCCCAGAGCGCGAGATTGCGATAATTCGGATTCATCAATTGTCCCGTTGGCGTCCGCTGGCGGACACGCGTCGTGAGAGGAAACTTGGGTCTAACATAGGGATGGCGTCCTCCCTTGCCAAGCAGAACAGCATGTCGCGGTTAAGCTTTCGCCCATCATCAACCGGCAGTGTGGCCGCTGAAAGGCGTGGCAGGGAGGAGCGGCGCGCCGATCAGCGCGGCGACAGTTCCGGCCGGCGCCAGGTCGAAGGACGGCAGGAAGCGGGCAAAAGGTGCGACGACCGGGCATGCCGCCATTCGTGGCAAGGCCGGGTTGTCCTGCACCGGACTAAGGCTTTCGCCAAGAGGTCCACTTGAGCGCCACAACGCCGGCTCGGCCGCCAGGGCCGCGCGGACAAGGCTTGGCGGCGTGCCGTCTTCGGCAATTTCCCGTTTTGCGGCACGAGCCGCGCCGAGCGGCGCGATCAAAAATGCACCTGGCTCGTCGCCCAATGTGATCCTCCGGCGGCCGTCCCAGAGAGCATCGTCCACGGCAGGAGCAGCGGGCGGCAAGTTGCGGGTTTCGCGACGCAGGAAAATGCCGGCACGCCGTGCATCGACCACCGTCCGCGACAATGTGGCGCAAAATGGCGCGGCCCTCAGCCGGTCGAGCAGCGCCTCGCTGCGCGCCTGGTCGGGCAGAAAGGCGACGCCGCCGACAGTCGCCAGCAGGATACGCAGCGCGTAGACGGCCGCCGGCTCGTCGCCGGCCGTCGCAAAACCCGGATCGAGACGGATAAGGCCATCGGCGGGCCTGCTGGCAAAGCCACGGATCAGCGCGGCCGCGCAATGGCCAAGCTGCTCGCGCTCCACCGCAGCCCGCGCGGCCAGCGCCACCGCATCTGCCACGCGCTGCGCGCCATTGTCGCCGGCAAGCGCTGCGCGAATGCGCGGGCGCTCGAAAGCCTCGTCGTCATTGGTCGGGTCTTCGGTCCAGCCGACGTTCGCGCGTCGCAGGACTTCGCGCAGCGCCGCACGCCGCGTGCCGAGAAGCGGCCGAGCGATCCAGATCCGCCAGTCGTAAAGGGTTGCGGGCGCCATGCCGGCAAGGCCTCGCCCTGCCTCTCGCGACCCCTCCTGGCGCGCCTGCCGCATCAGCACGGTCTCGGCCTGGTCGTCGGCAGTGTGGCCGGTTAGGATCAGGCCAATGCCCTCCGCCTGCGCTGCCTCGGCCAGCAGCCGGTAGCGGGCCTCTCGCGCGGCAGCCGGCAGGCCGGTCGACGGCTTGCGCCCGGACCAGACCAGAATGCGGTGGGCAATGCCGCGCGCGGCGCAAAGCCTGGCCACGGCTTGCGCTTCTGCCGCCGAGCCCGGCCGCAGATTGTGATCGATCGTCACAGCCAGCAATTTCGTTGCGGGCGCGCTGCGGTCGAGGTGATCTTTGATGAGAAGGAGAAGGGCGGTGGAGTCGCTGCCGCCGGACACGGCCGCAACAGCGCCGTGGGTAAAGTCGATCCGCGAAAAAACCGAAAGGTCAGGCTCGGTTTCGAGCATCAATACATGTCGCCCAAAAGTGGGTCCGGGGCAACGACATGCAAGAAAAAACTAGCACGCCGCGAGCGCCCTTTCCTGCTTGACGCGTTCCCTAAGCGCGCCGGAAACGTTGGGATAGCGCTTGCCGATCTCGCCGAAAGTGGCGCAGGCCACGTCGCGCTGGTTCAATCCAACCAGCGACACGCCGAGCTTCAGCAGCATGTCAGGAGCCTTCTTGGCCTTCGGATAGTCCTTGCTGGCGGCGAGGAAAGTCTCGGCCGCGTCGCGGTATTTCTGCTGCCCGAGTAGCGACTCACCCAGCCAGTAATGCGCGTCCGCCGCCTTGGCGTCCTTGGGGAAGCGGGCGATGTGGTCGCGAAAGCCCTGTTCGGCAGTGCTGTAGTCGCCCGACAAGATGAACTGGTAGGAGTTGCGGTAAAGTTCCTCCGGGTCGTCGGTGGCAGGCAGCGCCGCAACCACCGTATTGTCGGACTTGCCAGCCTGCGTGCCGGCTTGATCGTTAGTGGCTGGGGCGGTGTTCTGCGCCGGTGCATGTGCCTGCGTGTTGCCGTCGGCGTCGACCACATTGCCGTTCTTGTCGACGGTGATGGTGCCGAACGTCTTCGGAGGCGTGCCCGGGATCACCCTGCCGGGTTCGCCAGTCGGCGATTCGACGATGACGTCCTCGCCCTGGGCGCCGGCGGGCGGTGTGCCCGTATCGGCCGGCGCATGCGTCGCCGGAGCCTCGGCGACGCTGCTGTCGGTGTTGGTGGTGGCGTCCGACTTTTTCTGCTCCGCTGGTTGCGGCGCGCCTTGCGAACCGCCTTCCAGCTGCTGGAAGCGGAACTCGTTGTCTTCCTGCTGCTTGCGGATCTGCTCCTGCATCTGCAGGACCTGGAAGTTGAGCTCCTCGATCTTGCCGTTCATTTGCCGGAGCTGCTCCTGCAGTGCGGTAGTGCCGGTGCCATCCTGTGCGAACTGAACCTGATCCGGCTTTTTCTTTTCACCGAAAATGCCGAGCGTCGGCAGGTGGAAGGAAAAACCGCCTTTCGACGGTTGTTGCTCGTTGCCGCTTGCCCCGGTACCGGCAGCAAGTGCGGCGACGCTTGATACGAGCAGCAGCGCAAGCGTGCCGCTCAAGACCGATCTGAAATGCATGTGCCTCTCGCCGTGAAATTGTTTGCCTGTTGCATGCCTTCCGATCGGAGTGGGATCGTCAGGCGCCTTGGCTCTTAGCAGGACGCAGGACTTCGGCCAAATTTTGTTTCAAGTCTCATATCCGGGTGCCGGACATGAAAAAGGCGGCCGTCGCCGCCTTTCGCACATATGTGTTGCATTTCTGCCGATCAGGAATTGCCGATCAAGAACCGGCGCCGCTGAGCGTGGTGACGGCGCGGCGGTTCTGCGACCAGCAGGAGATGTCGTCGCAAACCGCGACCGGACGCTCCTTGCCGTAGGAAATGGTCTTCAGGCGCTGGCCGGAAACACCCCTGGCGACGAGGAAGTCGCGGGTGGCGGCGGCACGGCGGGCACCGAGCGCCAGATTGTATTCGCGCGTGCCGCGCTCGTCGGCATGGCCTTCGATGACGATGGCATACTGCCCATACTGGTTCAGCCACTGCGCCTGGCGCGAAAGCGTCGTCTGCGCGTCGGCGCGGATCGAGGACGAATCCGTGTCGAAGAAGATGCGGTCGCCGATGTTGACGGTGAAGTCCTGGGCCGATCCGGGCGTTGCCGCGCCGGCGCCGCTGAGGCCGAGATCGGCGGCGCTGTTCGGGGTCTTCTTCGAGGCGCAACCGGCGATGGCGAGCGACGCCACCAGCGCGATCATCACCGGGTTTCTGGTAAGTGCTGCGATACGGCCCATGCCGCCTCTCCTTCGCAATTCGAGTGATTTCGTTGATCGTCCAGTAACCACGTTTGGGTTAACCGGCGTTCAAGAAACACGGTTAAAATTTGGTTTCGGCTGCCGTCCGCAGCCGTTTTGCCAGGGGCCGCCCAAGGGGTCCACAATGTGCGCGGACCCTAGGCGGAAATGCGGCTAAAACGCGACCAAGCCGTGGAAAGGAGTGAATTGAAGAGTTGAGGAATCCCGTTTTCTTCATCTCTTCAATTCTTCAATTCTTCATTTCTCCAATTCCTCTCACTCGAGCAGCGGCGACCAGGCTGGATCCGACGCGAAATTCGCGGTCGGGATCGACTGTTCGTTGCGGCCGGTGAGATCGACCGAGACGAGTTTCGGACCGCCGGCTGAATCGCGGAAGAACATCAGCACCCGGCCGTTGGGCGCCCAGGTCGGCCCCTCCTGCTGGAAGCCGGTTGAAAGGATGCGCTCACCCGAACCGTCGATGCGCATGACGCCGATCTGGAATTCACCGGCGGTCTGCTTGGTGAAGGCGATCAGATCGCCGCGCGGCGACCACACCGGCGTCGAATAGACGCCGTCGCCGAAGGAGATGCGGGTCTGGCCCGAACCGTCGGCGCCCATCACATAGATCTGGGCGCGGCCGCCGCGATCGGAGGTGAACACCACCTTGCTGCCATCAGGCGAATAGGACGGCGAGGTGTCGATGGCCGCCGAATTGGTGAGCCTGGTCGTCGAGCGGCTTCTCAAATCCATGGCGAAGATGTTGGAATTGCCGTCGTCGCGCAGCAGGCTCATGATCACCTTCTGGCCGTCGGGCGAGAAGCGCGGCGCAAAGGTCATGCCGGGAAAGTCGCCGACCAGCTCGCGCTGCCCGGTCTCGATCTGCAGCAGATAGACCTTCGGCTGGCCGCTTTCATAGGACATGTAGGTGATTTCCTGCCGGTTCGGCGAGAAACGCGGGGTCAGCACGATCGACTTGCCGTTCGACAGGTAACGGACGTTGGCGCCGTCCTGGTCCATGATGGCGAGGCGCTTCTTGCGCGCGTTCTTTGCGCCCGATTCGTCGATGAAGACGACACGCGTGTCGAAATAGCCCTTCTCGCCGGTCAGCCGCTCATAGATGGCGTCGGCAATGATATGAGCGACACGCCTTGTATTGGCGTCGTTGGCGAAGAACTGCTCGCCCGACATCTGCTGGCCGGCAAAGGTGTCCCACAGCCTGTATTGGGCGCGGACGCGGCCGTCGGCCTCCTTGCTGACGCTGCCGGTGACCAGCGCCTGGGCATTGATAACTTTCCAGTCCTCGAAGCGGGGCGTGGCATCCGGGTTCGAGATCTTTTCGATGAAGGCGCTTTTGTCGATCGGCGCGAACAGGCCGGAGCGTTTCAGGTCTGCGCTGACGATACCGGAAATCTCCGCGCCCAGCGCATCGCCGCCCTGGAAATCGGTGATGGCGATCGGCAGCGGCTCGACATTGCCTTTGTTGACGTTGAGCTCAACGAGCGCCCACGCCGGCAAGGTGGCGGCAGCAGTCATGCCCAGCGCCATCGCTACGATCATCAGGAGCGGCTTGAGGATGGATTTCATGTCTTCTCGCTTCTCTTCAATGATTCTACGGGCGCCAGGCCTACAGGCCCAGCATCTCCCTCGGATCGAAGGTGACCCGAACGTCGGCCCAGATGTCTTGTTTGCCAGCGGGAACCTGCAGACCGGCCACATCGCATTTCTGAACCGCGCGAACGGCACTTTCGTCGAACGGGCGGTTTCCGCTCGATTTTTCGACGGACGGCCGGCCATCCAGCTTGCCGGAGGCGTCCAGGTTGAACCGGACTACGACGATGAAATTCTCCGAACCCTCCAGCCCTGCCGGCAGGGTCCAGCAACCACCAAGCTGGGCCTCCAACGCCCCCTGCTCCGACCTTGAAAGCTTCTGGCCCTGGTTCTTGTCGCCGCCGAGCGATGCCTGCTGGGTTGAACGCTTGGCGCCGCCGCCGGATGGCTTCCGCTTGTCGAGCAGCGCCGAAATCTCGTCGGCGTTGAACTGCTTGTCTTCCGACTTCGGCTTGGACGAGGCTTCCTTGACCGGCTTGTCGGCGTCCTTGCGCTCCGGCGCCTTGGCGCTTTCGGCCTGGGCCGGTTGCGGCTTCGGCCGCGCCTGCGGGGCGGGCGCAGAGTCGGGAAGCTGCGTCGTCTCGGTGGGCTGCTCTTTCGTTATTGCTTCGGCGACGGCGTCCGGCTTGACCTCAGGCTGCGGGTCGATGGCGGCGGTCTTGTCCTGCGGCGGCGTCGGTGCCGGCTCTTTGGCCGGTGTCGGCTTAGGCTCCGCCTGCTTGACCGGCTCCGGCTTCACCTCTTCCTTCGGCTGCGGGACCGGTGCGACCTCCGTCGCCGGAACAGGCTTGGGCTGTTCCTTCGGCTTCGGCACGTCCTCGGGCTTCGGCTTCTCTTTCGGCGTCGGCGCAGGCGGCGGTGCCTCGGCCAGATCGACCGGGTTGGGCTTGGCTTCCGGCGTTATCGGCTTGTCGGTGTCGACACTGTTCTCGCCGACTTTTTGGGCATCGGGAACGATGTCGGGGCGCTGTGTGGGCAGCGGCGCCGGCTTCTCGTGCATCACGGCCTTCTTGTCGCCTTGCAGAGACTGCGCGGTTGCTTCCATCGGCACGATCTCGACCGACACCGATTCCACGTCGGATGCGGGCATCGCAGGCGGCGAGGACAACGTGAACAGCCCGAAGGCGATCGCCGTCGCATGCAAGATCACCGATGTGGTGAGGCCGGTCCTCATCTTGCGTCTACTGATCCTGTTCCTGCAGCGAAACCAGGCCGATGTTCTTGTAGCCCGCGGCCGAGATGCGGGCCATCACCTTCATGGCGGTGCCATAGTCCGTCGACTTGTCGCCACGGATGAAGATGCGCTCGTCATAGCCGGTCTTCGAGATCGCCTGCAGTTTCGCCACCAGCTCCTCGATCGGGATTTCGGTCTCCTGGAGATAGATCTGGCCGGCGGGATTGATGGAGACGGTGATCGGCTGCGTGTCGACATTCATCGCCTTGGCCTGCGTATCCGGCAGGTCGATCGGCACGCCAACCGTCAGCAATGGTGCGGCGACCATGAAGATGATCAGCAGCACCAGCATCACGTCAACCATCGGCGTGACGTTGATTTCCGATATCATCGCGTGATGGCGGCCGCGCCGCCTGTGGCCACGACCACCGCGTCCTCCACCACCCGCGCCTACAGACATTCCCATGATTGTTCCTCAGGTCTTCTGCGCGACTTTTTCATCGATTTGGCGCGAGAGTATGGCGGAGAACTCGTCCGCGAACCCCTCCATGCGCACGGCGATCTTGCTCGCGTCCGACGACAGCTTGTTGTAGGCGATGACGGCGGGGATAGCCGCGAGCAGGCCGATGGCGGTGGCCAGCAGCGCTTCGGCAATGCCGGGTGCGACTACCGCCAGGCTGGTATTCTTGGATGCGGCGATCGCCTGGAACGAGGTCATGATGCCGATCACGGTGCCGAACAGGCCGATGAAGGGCGCTGCCGAGCCGGTGGTGGCGAGAAAACCAAGCCGCCCTTCCAGCTTTTCCATTTCGCGGGTCAGCGCCAGGTCCATCGCCTTGTCGATGCGGTTCTGCAGGCCAAGCGGCGATTTCGCGCCCTTCTCGAAGCTCTTCTTCCATTCGCGCATGGCGGCGACGAAGATGGCGCCCATGCCGGTGGTCTTGCGATCTGCGAGCGTGCGATAAAGCTCTTCCAGCGACTGCCCGGACCAGAACACCTGTTCGAAGCGATTGAGCGCGAGCCGCATGCGGCCATAGGCGACGAGCTTGTCGACGATGATCGCCCAGGTCCAGATCGAGGCGCAGAGCAGCCCGATCATGACCAGCTTGACCACCCAGCCGGCCTGCATGAACAGCGCCCAAATCGACAAATGCGCGCCCGGTTCGGCGAGTGCGATATTTTCCATGGTTACGTCCTTAAGATTTTCCGGGCACGGCTGGCGGCTGGCCCATGGGCATCCCTTGTGGTCCGTTCGCGCAAAGCTTCCGGAATAACCCCAAAATGCACCGTTGGCGGCCTTTTCGGGGCAAATGTTGGTGAAAGGAAGGCGCTGGATTCCTCCAATCTTCACCACTCTCTTCATGAACCGTTATGGTTAAGGATGGGTTAGGACGTACAGCGCGGCGCATTGCCGCGCCTTGGGCATGCCGCCAGGCATCGTCAGCGGATCATCGGCGTCAGTAATTTATCCATTTGCCTTGGGCATGAAGGCCGCGATCCATTCCTTCGGGAAACGTCTTGGCCGGCCATTCTCGCCGACGATCGCCGCCTCGACCCGCGCCTCGACCAGCACCTCGCCGCCGCGCTTCAGCTGCTGCGCCATGAAGATGCGGGCGCCCGAAATGTCCTCGGTTCGCGTCTCGATGGTCAGGATGTCGTCCATGCGGGCGGATCCGCGAAAATCGATCTCCATGCGCCGCACCACCCAGACTATTCTTTCGCCGTGCTTGCCCTCGGCGAGCTCGGTGTGATGAACGCCGGCAAGCCTGAGATAGTCGGAACGGCCGCGCTCGAAGAATTCGAGATAGCGCGCATGATAGACGACGCCGGAGAAATCAGTGTCGGCATAATAGACCCGTGCCATCAGCCGGTGGCCGAATTCCGTCAGCGCGCCGGAAAGCCCGGCGCCGAGCGCCGCCGATTCACCATGATCGTCCATCGCGCTTTCCTTTTTGGGCCTGACCGGGCACCTAAAGCGCGACGCGCTTTAGGTAGTTGTTTCCGTGCGTGTCGTTGTCCCAAAGCCGCTACACACTTTTGGGCGACACGCATTAGCTTGAGCTTGGCGCATGAACCCGATGGCACTGTTGACGGCGATGATCAAGACCTTGATGGCGGCGCTGCTTGTGCTGACCGCGCTGGCGCTGCCGGGCCAGGCGGCGAGCTTTTCGGTGAAGCGCGGCCTCAATCTCGACCAATGGACGACTTGGCCGAGCGAGGACAAATGGGGCGACCGGCAGGCAATCCTGCCCTATCCGGAATGGCGCAAGTTCCTTGGCGATGATGACCTCGAGGCGCTGAAGGGCGCCGGCTTCGATTTCCTGCGCATGCCGGTCGATCCGTCGCCGTTCCTGTCGGGCGAGACGCTGGCGCTGCGCGACGAGCTCTATGCCAGCGTGCTGGACTCGGTGCGCATGATCAATCGTGCCGGCTTGAAGGTGATCGTCGACATGCATCTGATCCCCAGCGGCAGCAGCCGCAAGATCGGCATGGGCGAGGTGATGGACGACCCGAAAGTGTTCGAAGCCTATGTCGAAATGGTGCGCAAGATGGCGCGCACGCTGGCCGATGAGGATCCGCGCCAAGTCGCCTTCGAGCCGATGAATGAGCCGGTCGTCGACTGCGACAGCGACGTCACCAGCCTCTGGCCGGAGCGCCAGCAGAAACTGTTCGCCGCTGCGCGTTCGTCGGCCACCAAGCTCACCCTGATCCTGACCGGCGCCTGCTATTCCAATGCGGCATCGCTGGCAAAGATCGATCCGAAGGTGATCCCGGACGACAACATCATCTGGACCTTCCACTCCTACGATCCGTTCCTGCTCACCCACCAGGGTGCGACCTGGGCCGGCGACTTCATCCCCTACGTGACCGGCCTGCCCTATCCGCTCACCGCCGTCCCGCGCGCCCAGCTGGATGTTACGCTCGATACGATCCGAGCAAGGATCAAGGCCGAGGCGCCATGGACGCGGCAGAGCGGGCTGCTTGCCTATCTCGACGAGCAGGTCGCCAGCATGGACACGGATGAGCAGCTGCGCGAGATGATGGATGCGCCGTTCACCAAGGTCGAGGCATGGGCAAAGGCCAACGGCATCAAGCCGCAGAACATCACGCTCGGCGAGTTCGGCATGATCCTCCAGGAATACGGCAATGCCTATGTGATGCCGGCCAAATACCGCGCCGCTTATGTCAGGGACATGGTCGCGCGCGCCGAAGCTCATGGCTTCTCTTGGTCGGTCTGGAGCTATGGCGGCGCCTTCGGCATCGTCGACGCTTTTGACAGAGAAAAAGCCGAGCCGGATGTGATGGAGATGATCAAGTCGCTTCATTGAAGCGGTTCAGGCTGAACCCAGTTCGATCGAAAGAATCTCTGGGCGCACCCCAAAACGCACCGGCAGGATGCTGAAGCCGAGCCCTCCGGAGACGATCAGGTTGCGGCTCTCCTCCACGACATGGCCATAGGCAAAACGGTTGCCGAAGCGGGATGGCACGACCGGAGAATAGCCGAGCAGCCGCACCTGTCCGCCATGGGTATGGCCCGAAAGGGTCAACGATATCCGTGACGGGACCTTCGGAAATATGTCGGGCTCATGCGCGAGCAGAATAACGGGAGCCTTGTCGCTCACCTTTGCCAGCGTGCCATGCAGGTCATCCAGCCCTTTGAATCTGCTGCGGCCCCAGGCTTTGCCCGGCCGCAGCGCAAGTTGGTCCGCAAGCCCGGCGACCCAGAAGCCATGCCCGTCCTTTTCAAGGCGGACGACATCGTTTTCTAAGACCGGGATACCGGCGCTCTCGAGCGCCCTGCGCGCCACCGTCGGCCCCAACCCGGCCTTTTGCGCGGAAAGGTCCTCCCACCAGTCGTGATTGCCAAGGATCGACCACACGCCGAGCGGCGCCTTCAGATCGGACAAGGCCGGCGCCCATTCGGAGGAATCCACCCAGTCCGTCACCAGGCGTGTGCCGGATGCATAGTCGCCAAGCAGAACAATCAGATCCGGCTGCAGGGTGTTCGCCCGTTCGGCAAGCGACCTGATCCGCTCCGGCGTCATCCATGGCCGGCAAGCATGAATATCGGCGAGAGCGACAACGCGAAGCCGCAATCCTGCAGGCCAGTTTGGCGGCGTCAATGAATAGCGCTTTACATGCGTCAGCAACATCGGCTCCAGGCCAACCGCATAAGCGCTGAGCGACACGGCGGATAAGAACGAACCGCCGATGAGGCGCAGGAAGCCACGTCTGGTGATCATCGCTCAGCTCCGTCGTTCGTGGGATCGACGGTCCCACAGCGCGAGGCGTTAGAGCCCGCAAATGCGCCGGCAAGCTGACCGGGATTAGGAGATTTTGCGCAGGAACGAAGGGCCGGCGGACGCTACTCTTCCTGGAACAGGCTGATCTGCTGCTGCGCAAGGTCCTTCGGCGCGTCGAGGCCGAGATGCCGCCAGGCATTGGCGGTCAGCACGCGGCCGCGCGGCGTGCGCTGAATAAAACCCTGCTGGATTAGATAGGGCTCTATGATGTCCTCGATGGCATCGCGCGGCTCGGAGAGCCCTGCAGCGATGGTCTCGATGCCGACAGGCCCGCCGCCAAAATTCCGCGCGATCATCGAGAGATAGCGGCGGTCGAGCGCGTCGAGGCCGAGTGCATCGACCTCGAGCCGCGTCAGCGCCTCGTCGGCGATCTGGCGATCGACATGACCGTCGCCGGCGACGGAGGCAAAATCGCGCACGCGGCGCAACAGCCGGCCGGCGATGCGCGGCGTGCCGCGTGCTCGCCGCGCGATCTCCTGCGCGCCATCGTCGCCGAGCGGCATGGCAAGGATGCGGGCGCCGCGCCGCACGATCTGCTCTAGTTCCTCGATCGAGTAGAAATTGAGACGAACCGGAATGCCAAAACGGTCGCGCAGCGGATTGGTCAAAAGACCGAGCCGGGTGGTTGCGGCGACCAAGGTGAAGCGGGCAAGATCGATCTTGACCGAGCGCGCCGCCGGCCCTTCGCCGATGATCAGGTCGAGCTGGAAATCCTCCATCGCCGGATAGAGGATTTCCTCGACCGCCGGATTGAGCCGATGGATCTCGTCGATGAACAGGACGTCGCGGTCTTCGAGATTGGTAAGCAGCGCCGCCAGATCACCGGCCTTGGCGATGACCGGACCGGAGGTGGAGCGGAAATTGACGCCGAGTTCGCGCGCCATGATCTGCGCCAGCGTCGTCTTGCCGAGGCCGGGCGGCCCGACGAACAGCACGTGGTCGAGTGCCTCGCTGCGGCCCTTGGCGGCCTCGATGAACACTTTGAGATTGGCCCGCACCGCCGCTTGGCCGACGAAGTCGCCGAGCGTCTGCGGCCGCAAGGTCTGCTCGGCATCCTCGCCGCGCTTGTCGGGAGCAATGAGGCGTGGCGAAAGGCTCATGCCGCCTTCCTTGCACAGGGCAGGGAACGGGACAAGCGCAGACTCACCGCGCCAGTTCCTTCAGCCCGAAGCGGATCAGCTTCGACGCATCCGCGTCCCCACCGGCGCTTTTCAGCGCTGCCGCCACCGCATTGGCGGCGGTATCGCGCGAATAGCCGAGATTGACCAGCGCCGAGACGGCGTCGGTGATCGGCGCCGGCGCGACGCCCTCGCCGAGTTCCTGCTTCAGGCCGATGGTGCCCGAGGCAGTGCCTGCATAGGCTGGGGCCTTGTTCTTCAGTTCGGTGACGATGCGCTCGGCCACCTTTTTGCCAACGCCCGGCGCGCGGCTGACCATGGCAATATCACGTAGCGCGATGGCATTGGCGAGATCGGCCGGCGCCAGCGTCGACAGGATGGCCAGCGCCACCTTGGCGCCGACACCCTGCACATTGCTCATCAACAGCCGGAACCACTCGCGCTCGAGCACCGACTGGAAACCGTAGAGCCGCAGCATGTCCTCGCGCACATAGGTCTCGATGAACAGCACCACCGCCTCGCCGGGTGCCGGCAAAGCGGCAAGCGTGCGCGCCGAGCAGTGGGCGACATAGCCGACGCCGTGCACATCGACGATGCAGAAATCCTCGTCGATCTCGTCGAGCGTGCCTTTGAGCTTGCCGATCATGCCAAGGCTCTCATGGATACAAGGCCCTCATGGATAGGTTTCCGGAGACATGATGTCGAGGTCCGGGAAGTAGCTGCGATAGCGCGCGGCATCGCGTGTCAGCAGACGATGTCCCGCAACGACGGCGTGGGCTCCAATAAAGAAATCCGGCAGCGTTCGTTCGCGGAGCCCCCCTGCGCGGCGATATCGGGAATGCGTGACGCCGGCAAGGAACGCCGCTTCCCATGGCAAGAGTTCGCGATCCACCTTGAGCGTCTCGACTGCTTTACGAAGTGCGGCTTCCGTCGCTATCAGCGGCGCGAGTTCGGACCAGACGATTGTGTTGATAACGAGTGCGCCATCGCGCCGGCATGCGGTGATCGCCGACGCCGACCACTTCGTCTCCCGTCCGGCAGGACCCCAAACGTCGATCAGGACATTTGTGTCAATCAATGTCGAGATCTTCACGTGGACCCCTCAGCCACTCGATGTACTCGTCTGCCGCCATCCCTCCCAGATCCAGCGTGCCGGCCATCTGATCGAGCAGCCGGCTGAAGCTACGGGAAGCCTCCTCTTCGGAAATGTTTTCGTTGACCGCAACGACACGAACTCCATCGTCAGTGGGCAAGAACTCCACCTCCGAGCCTGGGCCGATGCCCAGGCGATCCCGTATCTCTTTCGGGATCGTCACCTGTCCTTTGGTTGTCACCCGCATGGTAATACCTCTCAGGTATTACTTATTGCCAACCCTGAGAACAAGTCAAGAACAAACTTATCGTATCGTCCCGAAAATCGGAATCGATTTTCGGAAAGCACGATGCATAGATTCAAAGTGCTAGAGCGTACTTTGTGCGTCCAAATGGACGCTCGTCGCTCTAGGCCAGCGCCATCCTATAGGCAACACTCTGCCGGTGATGCGCATGGCAGATGGCAATGGCCAGCGCGTCGGCGGCATCGTCGGTATCGAAAGTAGCCTTCGGCATCAGCACCTTGACCATCATGTGGATCTGCTTCTTGTCGCCATGACCGACGCCGATCACCGCCTTCTTGACGGCGTTGGGCGCATATTCGGCAACGACCAGGCCTGCCCGCGCCGGCACCAGCATGGCGATGCCGCGCGCTTGGCCGAGCTTCAGCGTCGCTGCCGCATCCTTGTTGACGAAAGTCTGCTCGACCGCCGCCTCGTGCGGCATGGCGGCATGCAGGATCTCGGCGAGCCCATCATGCAACTGGCAAAGACGCGTCGCCAGCGCCGCCTTGTCGTCGGAACGCACGGTGCCGGAGGCGACGAAGCGCAGCGAATTGCCGAGGCTCTCGACGATGCCCCAGCCGGTGCGCCTCAGCCCCGGATCGATGCCGATGATGCGAATCGCTTCCCCCATCCGCCAAGTCTACCCCTAGCGGACAGCGATGCCAGCGAAATGTGAACAAACCAGAAACAGGCTCTCGCTACACCCGAGCAGCCTGTTAGCCGCGGGCGAAAGCCGTGTTGAGCAGCGTGATCTGGTCGGAAACCGGATTGACGCGGCGGCCGGATGGCGACACGTCAGGCACGGCGCCGCCGTAGATTTCCTCGTCCATGCGACGCACCAGCGCCTGCAGGCGCAGCGAACGGTTGATGAGGTCAAGAAAATCCTTGGGCAATTCGACCCAGCCTGCGGCATCGTTGTTGGCGGAAGCGGTGTCGAGACGCACCTTAGATTTTTCGGAAGCAACCTGATCGCGGGTCATCTCTCCGGAATTCGCCGCACGCTGCAAGAGCAGCCAGGAAGCGACCTGCATCAGCCTTGTGGTCAGTCGCATCGACTCGGCCGCATAGAGCGTCGCCGCCAGCCTGGACAATTTCTTCGCCTCGGCCCGGCCCTTGCCGTCCAGATATTCGGCCGCCTGCTCGACCAGGCCCATGCCTTCCTGGTAGAGCGGCTTGAAGGATTGGGAGAAAACCCGGCGCTCCGCCAGCTTGATGGTTTTCGCGCTTCCCTTCGAAGTCTCGTTCATCGATACGCCCTGCACTTGCCTTACAGCCGGCCGAATCGGCGTCATCGCCGTCACGTCCTGCACCCTATATGACCGAGGCTTGAAAATGCGCTTCGGAGCGGGTGAAGGCAAGCACATGTTTAACAAACGGTTAACGGCGGCGCAGACGCCCGGGCAATCCGGATTGCGGGCAAAAAAAGAGCCGCGGATAAGGCGGCTCTCAGGAGTTTAACAGGGAGGCGTCAAACAAAGTGGCTCCAACCACTCGGTAAGAATCCAGATCACTGGATGCACATAGTAAACGCCTGTAAAGCTTAATGAAGCCTTAACGGCGCGGATATTTTTTGATCTAGCGCCGCCCGCCTGTGCCGTAACAGCACATGCTCAGGCCCGGGCTCAACCCTTTGGGCTCAGGCCTTTTGCGCCTCAGGAAGCCGCTCGGCTTTCCAAACCACCGGCAGTGCGATGTAGGCAAACAGCAGCAATCCCGCGTAAAAGCCCATCGAGGACGTTGCCACCAGTGGCTCGATCGCCGGGTTTCCGCCAAGCATGATGTAAAGGCCGATCAACAGGCCGATGCCACTGATTGCCGTCAACCAGAAATGGACAGTAGCGAGCGTCTTTTGCCCGACTGCCGGAAACAGATGGTAAAAGAAGGCGAACACCGCCGACATCAGCCATCCGGCCACCATGATGTGGGCGTGGGTCGGCATCTGCGCATGGTCTTTGCTGATCGCCATCTCAAGGCCAAGCGCCATCCCGAACATCGCGTAGATGACGGCCAGCGTGAAGAAATTTCGTGCTACCTTTTGCATAGTATCCCCCGATTTGCCTTTTCCCGTTATGGGAATGGGTTGAATTCAGGCGGTCGACCCGCCACCGGGGTCCCCGGCATCGGCGCATTAGCATCGGCAATGTTTCTGGACGATGCCGCATCGCGCCCGACCCTTCCCCGGCGTTGGTCAGAATAGCAGAAAACAGCGCGGTGAGACATGGTGTTGAAGCCGACGCTGAACGATATCACCATCCTGGGCGGGCATGGCGCTGGGTCCTGACCACCGGGATTGCTCTCGCCCCGGCGGAACGTGCCGATTGATACCGAGCGCCGCCTGAAATCTGTGGTGAAGCTGCCGGCGGCAGCTTCCATGGGCGGCGATCTATAGAAGGCCGGTGATCCCGTCCCACAGAAGCTTGACCGCGACGACCGCCACGGTCGCGTAGGTGAATGGATAGAACAATTCCGGCCGCATCCGCCGCACCAGCCAGGCGCCGGCGATGGTCGAGAGCGGCGCCAGCGGTACCAGAACCGCCGACGCGGTCAGGTTGGTGGTGTCGAACTGCCCCAGCGCAAAATAGGGGATGAGCTTCAATGCGTTGGTGGCGGCAAAGAAGATGGCGGCGGTGCCCGACAGCACTTTCGGATCGAGCCGGATCGGCAGCGCATAGACCTGAAAGGGCGGGCCGCCGACATGGGCGACGAAGCTGGTGAAGCCCGCGACCGTCCCCCAGAAGGCGGCAGCCGCGCGGTTGGGCTCGGCTGAGTGGTTTGCACCGTGCCGCATCTGTAGATAGACCCAGCGAAGCACGAAGATAATCGCCACGGCGCCGACGATCAGCCGCACCATTTCCGCTGTCACCAGCGCCGCGGTCAGCCAACCGAGGCCGATGCCGATCACCGCCCCCGGCATCATGTCTGCAAGCATCTTGCGGTCGTAGACACCCCACCATGTCCACACCGAGACGATGTCCATCAGGCACAGTATGGGCAGCAGGATGGCGGCGGCCTGGACCGGCGGCATGGCCAGCGCCATCAGCGGCACGCCGACGAAGCCGACCGCACCGCCAAAGCCGCCCTTGGACAGACCGACCAGGATGACGGCTGGAATGGCGGCGGCATAGAACCACGGATCGAGAAGCAGGCCTGACATCTGAGGGGAGCAGTTGGAGGGAAGGTTGGCCTCGGGAATAGACCAGAAATGTGCACGCCGCGACCGCAAAATACGAACGCAATGCGCCTGAGCCCGTCAGCCACCGGAGCCTGTCAGATGTTTGGCATGTCGAGCGGTGGCGGGCGCCTCCGGATCGGCTGCGCCTTGATGATGGCTGTGCTGGTTTCGGCCTTGTCGGCGATACGGTCGAGGAGCTTGTCGAGATCGCCGATCGAGCGCACGAACAGCCGGGCAACAAAGCAATCGTCGCCCGTCACCTTGTCGCATTCGCCAAACTCCGGGATCTCCTCGATCAGCTTCTGGACGATATGCAGCTTGCCCGGCAAGGGCCGGATGCGAACGATCGCCTGCAAGGTGTAGCCGAGCGCCTGGGGATCGATCTCGACGGTGAAAGCCCTGATAACGCCGCGATCCTCGAGACGTCGGAGCCGCTCCGAAACGCTTGGCGACGACAACCCGACCTGCTGGGCCAACTCCTTCAGCGAGGTTCGTGAATCCCGGATCAGGATGTCGAGAAGCTTTTTGTCCAGGTCGTCCAGCATTTTACGATCCTCAATCGAAAACGAGATTTGCCTCACTTAATTAGGCAAAGCAGGGATAACACCTTCTGCAAATCATGGAAAGCGCCGGAACCATGTGAGATTATCAAGTCTCAACAGATCTCAGGGGTATTTCATGGACAGCACGGTGCGTGGCACGATCGAAATGACGGCCGCAATGACGATCCTGGGCACGATCGGATGGTTCGTCGTCATGTCGGGCCAGCCCATCATGGACGTCGTCTTCTGGCGCTGTGCCTTCGGCGCGATAACGCTGCTGATCATCTGCGCTGCCTTGGGGCTGCTGCGCGGCAGGCTGTCACTGCGCATCGTGGCGATCGCGGCGCTGGGGGGGGCTGCCATCGTCGTCAACTGGCTGCTCCTGTTCAGCTCGTTTTCCCGCGCCTCGATCTCGATCGCCACGGCTGCCTACAACACGCAGCCCTTCATGCTGGTCGGCTTTGGCGCGCTCTTCTTCTCAGAGCGGCTGACCATGACAAAGCTGGCCTGGCTTGGCATCGCCTTTGCCGGCATGCTGCTGATCGTGCAAGGCTCGCCTGATGCCGGCTCCGATGCAGGCCCCAATACAGGTAATGTCGGCACGGATTATTTTACCGGTATCGCGATGGCGCTGGGTGCGGCTTTCTTCTGGGCCGTCGCCGCCATCGTCACCAAGAAGCTCAAAGGCACGCCACCGCACCTGATCGCCCTGATCCAGGTCTGCGTCGGCGTCGTCATGCTGGCACCCTTCGCCAATTTTTCCCAACTTCCCGCCGATGCGTGGAGCTGGAGCATGCTGGCGACGCTTGGCGTCGTCCATACCGGTCTGATGTACATCCTGATGTACGGCGCCATTCAGAAACTGCCGACGCATCTGCAGGGGTCGCTGTCCTTCATCTACCCCGTGGTCGCGATCCTGGTCGATGTCGTCGCCTTCGGCCACCGGCTGCATCCGGCCCAGATCGTCGGCGCCGCCGCCATCCTGATCGCCGCCGCCGGCATGAATCTTGGCTGGACGCTGTGGAAATCGAAGACCCCAGCCGGGAGCACTCAGGCAATCAAGTGAGGCAAGAACGTCGCCGGACGACAATCCTGCGCCAATGATCCTGCCCCGCCCGCCTGTTCAAGGCCGGCACTTTGCTCTATGCCGCAATGCAACCATCTTCGCCCGGCATAGGCGAAAACCGGGATCGAAAACCAATGAACGACGCAACGCCTCCAAATCGCTGCCGCATCGTGCTGATCGCGCCGCCCGGCGTGCCGGCTGAGCGCATCGTTGCGGCGTTCGAGGGCGGCGACGTCGCCTCGCTTATCCTGCCCGAGAACGGCATGGACGAGGCCTCCTTCCAGGCCTTCGCGGAACAGATAGTGCCGGCGGCGCAAGCGGCAGGCGTTGCCGTCGTCATTGCCGGCGACACCCGCATCGCCGGCCGCGTTCAGGCCGACGGCATCCATATCGAGGTCGGCAAGGCCGAACTCGCCGAGACGATCGAACGTTTTCAGGAAAAAATGATGGTCGGCACCGGCGGCGCCAAGACCCGCGAAGATGCGCTGGAACTCGGCGAGCTCAGGCCCGACTACATCTTCTTCGGCCGTTTCGGCTACGACAACAAGCCGGAGCCGCACCCACGCAACCTGTCGCTGGGGCAATGGTGGGCAGATGTGATCCAGATTCCTTGTATCGTCATGGCCGGGTCCGACCTCGCCTCGGTGGAAGCGGTGGCTGCCACCGGCGCCGAATTCGTGGCGCTGTCCAGCGCCATCTTTGCCGAAGGCGTCGATCCAAAGATGGCAGTCGCCAGCGCCAATACGCTGCTCGACGAGGCCGCGCCGCGTTTCGAGGACTGACGTGCCCACGCGGACAATCCTTTTCGGTGCTTTGCTTGTGGCGCTCGCGGTGCAGACCGCCATGGCGGAAACCGTCCCATTGCCGCAAGCCAAGCCCAACGTCGGTGCAAAGACGGACAAGCCGATCGCCACGCCGCTGCCGCAGCCTGCAACCACGGCCCCGCTGCCGTCGGCCGACGCCATCAATCCGGATCGCTTTGGTGCAAAGCCGTCGGATTCTGCCTATGGCGCCTTCCAGCGCGGCCTTTACAAGACGGCCTACAACCTCGCCTTGGTCCGCGCCCAGAACGGCGATCCGGCGGCGCAGACGCTAGTCGCCGAGATATTGTCGCGCGGTCTTGGCATGCCGGTCAACGCGGCGGAGGCGGCAAAGTGGTACGCGCTTGCCGCCGAGCAGGGCGTACCGGAATCGCAGTTCCAGTATGCGCTGATGCTGCTCGACGGCCGCTACGTCAAGAAGGACGAAAAGGGGGCCTACGCGCTGATGCAGGCCGCCGCCGAGGCCGGAAATCGTCTGGCGCAGTTCAATTTCGCGCAGCTGCTGGTCCAGCAGGATCCCGGCGATGCCGGCATCGCAAAGGCCGTGTCCTACTATCAGCGCGCCGCCGCTACCGGCCTTGCCGACGCGCAGTATGCGATGGCGCAGGTCTATGCCAATGGCGTCGGCGGCAAGCCGCGCGACGATGTCCAGGCGCGAGGCCTGCTGGCACAGGCAGCACGGCAGAACTACGATACGGCACAGATCGATCTCGCCGCCTGGATGATCGAAGGACGTGGTGGCGCCCGCGACCTGAAGTCCGGCTTCGGCTGGATGAAGCAGGCCGCCGAAGGCGGCAATGTCGCCGCCCAGAACCGCCTCGCCAAGCTTTACATGGGCGGCATCGGCACCGATCCGGATCCGATCCTTGCCGGCGCCTGGTACGTCGTCGCCCGCCGTGCCGGGCTCATCGACCCGCAGATGGACGATTTTCTGCAGGGCCTGACCGACGACCAGACGAAGCAGGCACTGCAGAAGGCCAACCGCCTGCCGTAGAGCGCCACGGGATGGCTGTGCGCCCGCCACTCCCTTGCCTCTCCCGGAGATTTGTGGTCTTGGAGGCACCAAATCGCTTTCATTGCGAAAATCTCATCCCGGATCACATCCTCATGGCCAAGATCAATGGCAACGAAATCCGTCCCGGCAACGTCATCGAGCATGATGGCGGCCTTTGGGTGGCGGTCAGGACCAATCACGTCAAGCCCGGCAAGGGCGGCGCCTATAACCAGGTCGAGCTGAAGAACCTGATCAACGGCACCAAGCTCAACGAGCGTTTCCGCTCCGCCGAAACCGTCGAACAGATCCGGCTGGAGATGAAGGACTTTTCCTTCCTCTACGAGCAGGGCGAAGCGCTGGTATTCATGGATACCGAAAGCTACGAGCAGCTTGAATTGCAGAAGGACTTTGTCGGCGACCGCGCCGCCTTCCTGCAGGACGGCATGATGGTGACGGTCCAGCTCTATGACGAAAGGCCGATCGGCATTTCGCTGCCCGACCAGGTAACGCTGACCATCACCGAGGCCGATCCGGTGGTGAAGGGCCAGACCGCGGCCTCGTCTTACAAGCCGGCGATACTTGAGAACGGCATCCGCGTGCTGGTGCCGCCCTTCATCGGTTCGGGCGAGCGCATCATCGTCGACACCAACGAAATCACTTACGTGCGCCGCGCCGACTAAGGCGCCGGCAGCAGGAAGAAGCGCAGCAGGAAGAAGCACAATGGCGCGTTCCGCGATCCTCAATGTCATGGTCCAGGCCGCCATGAAGGCCGGCCGCTCGCTGTCGCGCGATTTCGGCGAAGTGCAGAACCTGCAGGTCTCGATGAAGGGCCCAGGCGACTATGTCAGCCAGGCCGACCGCAAGGCCGAAGACATCCTCTTCACCGAGCTGTCGAAGGCGCGGCCGGGCTACGCCTTCCTGATGGAAGAGCGCGGCCTGATCGAAGGCGATGACGGCCAGCACCGCTGGATCGTCGACCCGCTCGACGGCACCACCAATTTCCTGCACGGCATTCCGATGTTCGCTATCTCGATCGCGCTGGAGCGCCAGGGCCAGATCGTTGCCGGTGTCGTCTACAATCCGGCGATGGACGAGCTCTACACCGCCGAGCGCGGCGGCGGCGCCTTCATGAATGATCGCCGCCTGCGGGTCGCCGGCCGCACCAAGTTGATCGATACTGTGATCGGCTGCGGCGTGCCGCATCTCGGCCGCGGCCAGCACGGCAATTTCCTGGTCGAGCTGCGCAACGTGATGGCTGAAGTCTCGGGCGTGCGCCGCCTCGGCTCCGCCTCGCTCGATCTCGCCTACGTCGCGGCCGGCCGCATGGACGGGTTCTGGGAAACCGGCCTGTCGGCCTGGGACGTTGCCGCCGGCATCCTGCTGATCCGCGAGGCGGGCGGCTTCATCTCCGACTTCGCCGGCGGGCAGAACATGCTGGATGGCGGCTCGGTCGTCGCCGGCAACGAGATCATTCAGCGGGCGCTGTTGAAGACCGTCCGGAAGCCGGTGGCGCCGCGCTAGATCAAAAAGATAGAGCCCATCCCGATTCTATCGGATCGGGCTCTAGCGGACTTGGCGCGCTGAACCGCCGCAGTCGCAAAACCGCAACCAAAGCTTGAAATACTGTCCTGCATCCGCCCAGATAAGAGGTGATGCAGGATTGTTCATGACGGATATCGGGCCAGAATCCCAGATCGAAATCCCCTTTATGGGACGCTGGCCCTATTCGCGCGCCGAAATGATCGCCGACGGCATCGTCCATGCGGTCGGCATCGTGCTCGCCATTGCCGCCGGCTCGGCGCTGCTGGCGCTGGCCGCCTTCCATACCGGTCCGGGCGAATACATTGCCGCCGCTTTCTACGTGGTTTCGCTGCTCACCGTGCTGTCGGTGTCGATGGCTTACAATCTGTGGCCGGTGTCGTCGCCAGCCAAGTGGATATTGCGGCGCTTCGACCATGCCGCGATCTACCTGCTGATCGCCGCGACCTATACGCCCTTCCTCGCGCAGCTCGACGGCTCGCCGCTGACCATCTCGATGATCGTCCTGGTCTGGGCTGCTGCAGCGATCGGCATCGCCATCAAAGTGCTTCTTCCCGGCCGCTTCGACCGGCTGGCGATCGTCTTCTATCTCGCCATCGGCTGGAGCGGCATCGTTCTTGTCGAGCCGCTCGTCCAGACATTGCCGACGACATCGATCGCGCTGATCGTTGCCGGCGGGATCGTCTATTCCTGCGGCGTCATCTTCTTCGCCTGGAAGGGCCTGCGCTTCCACACTGCGCTGTGGCACGGCTTTGTCGTCACCGGCGCCGGCCTGCATCTGGCAGCCATGGTCGACTGCCTGGTCATCAATCGACTCTAACGCCAATGATCCGGTCGGCAATATTGCCACACGCCATTCAATTTCGTCATAATTCCGTTTAGAGTCGCGCTCAACGTGATCGGCGGCATCGGAAACGGCACACGGATGACTTTTTTCAAATCTTTCGGCATGGGCAAACGCTCCGACGTTCTGATCTACGACCCGCACAAATTGTCGAGCCCGCAGGTCTTTCTCCTGACCATGGTCATCTTTCTGATGATCGTCGCCTTCATCGCCGCCATCCTGACCCGTCAGATCTCGAGCGCCTTCGTCACCAATCCCGGCCTCAACGGCCTGATCATCGGCGTGCTTGTCGTCGGCATCCTGCTGGCCTTCGTGCAGGTCGGCCGGCTGTTTCGCGAAGTGCGCTGGGTCAACTCATTTCGGGCCGGCTCCGAAACCACCGAACCGGTGCTGCTGGCGCCGATGAAGGCGATGATCGGCCGCTCGTCGACGATCGCCTTCTCGACCAGCTCGATGCGCACCATGCTCGATTCGATCGCCACCCGCCTTGACGAGACCCGTGACACCTCGCGCTACCTCGTCGGGCTGCTGGTGTTCCTTGGCCTGCTCGGCACCTTCTGGGGCCTGCTCAACACGATCGGCTCGATCCGCGAAACCATCGAGTCGCTCGATCCCGGCACCGGCGATGCCGCCGCCGTGCTCGAATCGCTGAAGCAGGGGCTTTCCGCGCCGCTGGCCGGCATGGGCACCGCCTTCTCGTCCTCGCTGTTCGGCCTGTCCGGCTCCCTGGTGCTCGGCTTCCTCGACCTGCAGGCTGGCCGCGCCCAGACGCGCTTCTACACCGAGCTCGAAAACTGGCTGTCCTCGGTCACCGACCTGTCGTCCGACATCGTCGTCGCCGATCCAGCCAAGACCGAATCCTCCGACGAGATCCGCGTCCTGTCTGAAAAACTGCGCAACATGCAGGAGAATGGCGGCGGCGCCAATCCGCGCGTCGCCACCGCCATGGCCAACCTTGCCGACGGCATTTCGGGCCTGGTCAAGAACATGCGCTCGGAGCAGCAGATCATGCGCGACTGGGTCGAGGCCCAATCGGACGAGCAGAAGGCGATGCGCACCACGCTGGAGAAGATCGCCGACGCCCTGAAGAAGCCTGGAGTCCATTAGCATGGCTCTCGCCAGGGGCAGGCGTACTGATCGCCGTATCGATTACTGGCCGGGCTTCGTCGACGCGCTGTCGACGTTGCTGCTGGCGATCATGTTCCTGCTCACGGTCTTCGTGCTGGCGCAGTTCCTGCTCGGTCGCGAAATCTCCGGCAAGGACACGGTGCTCAACCGCCTCAATTTGCAGATCAACGAACTGACCCAGCTTCTGGCGCTGGAGCGCTCGACGACGCAGGACAAGGAAGATTCGCTCGCCAATTTGCAGGCGTCGCTGTCGGCGTCGGAGGCGGAAAAGAGCCGGCTCGAGCAATTGCTGGCGCAAGGCGCCGGTGCCGGCGACGCGGCCAACCAGCGCGCCACGGCACTTTCGGGCGAACTCGACAGCCAGCGCCAGATCAGCCAGCAGGCACTGAGCCAGGTTGAAATCCTCAACCAGCAGATCGCGGCGCTGCGCAGGCAGATCGGAGCGCTCGAAGAAGCGCTCAACGTGTCCGAAACGCGCGATCGCGAGTCCAACACCAAGATCGCCGATCTCGGCCGCCGCCTGAACGTCGCACTGGCGCAACGTGTGCAGGAACTGAACCGCTACCGGTCCGACTTCTTCGGGCGCTTGCGCGAAATCCTCGCCGACCGCGAGAACATCCGCATCGTCGGCGACCGCTTCGTCTTCCAGTCGGAAGTGCTTTTCCCGACAGGCTCCGAAGTGATCAACGACGCCGGCAAGGTCGAGATGAAGAAGCTCGCCGACGCCATCATCGACCTGCAGAAGGAGATTCCGCCGGAGATCAACTGGGTGCTACGCGTCGACGGCCACACCGACGACAAGCCACTGTCCGGCACCGGCCGCTACCGCGACAATTGGGAATTGTCGACGGCGCGCTCGACCTCGGTGGTGAAGTTCCTGATCGAGAACGGCGTGCCGGCCAACCGGCTGGTTGCGGCCGGCTTCGGCGAATTCCAGCCGCTCGATCCCGCTGACACCGAAGACGCGCGCAAAAAGAACCGCCGCATCGAGCTGAAACTGACCGAGCGTTGATCCGGACCGGGCAGGTTCAGGGCGAACGCGCGGATTTAGCGTGCCAGCGCAGACCGTCAAGGTCTGAAAAGATTACCTTTTTTTGATTACACTTTGCCGAGAACCGCTTCTAGGTTGTACCAAGGGGCCGAGAACCGCCGGCGGTGGAACCGCCCATCGCGACGCGACGGAACCGGACGGCCCACGGCCGGAAGGTGAGCGTCCCAACCGCCGCCTTCCCCAGTAAAAGGAGACGCAACCATGCGCTCTTTCACTCCCAAAACCCTCAGGCCCAAAAGCCTCAGGACTGCAACGCTTGCCGCACTTCTCGTCACCGTTCCGTTTGCTGGCGCCTACGCCGGCCCGCGTGAGACAGCTTTGATCAATCAGATCCAGAGCGTGGATACGGGTATCCGGGCTGCCATGCAGGCGAACCAGCTCGAGCCGGGCGAGGCGCGTGACTTGCGCACGCAGATCGCCCAACTTGATCGGGCCGCCCAGAGGGCCGCGCGAGATGGAACGATACCGGTTACGCAATATCAGCAGTTGCTGGCGCAGCTCGATGATGTGAGCCAAAAGCTGCGGGCTGCCACCGGCAGCGCCTTCCTTATCGGCAACGGCGCCGATGGCGGATATTATCCAAACGGCTACGGCCCAAATTATCCAAGGGGCTGAAATCATCCATTATAGCGCCGCAGTTGATCTTGCGCATGATCCTTTGATCTTGCGCATGATCCCTTCCGTAACGAAGGCCTGCTGATGCGGGCCTTCGTTGTTTGTCGGCAGGCTTTATCTCGCATGCTGTGGGGAATGCGGGATACCAGACATCGACTCGGGGGGATTGCGGCCGAGCGGCGCCAGCTAGGGCGCCGGTTCGTGGTCAACAAGGCCTGAAAAGATTATCTTTTTTTAATTACACTTTGCTGCGGCCCGCTCCTAGCTTCCGTTGCAAGGCCGAGAACCGCCGGCGATGCCCTCCCTCATCGCGACGCGACGGAACCGGACGGCCCGCGACTGGAAGGCGGAGCGGCCCAAGCCGCCGTCTTCCCCGATAAAAGGAGACGCCGCCGTGCGCTCTTTCAAGACTCTCAGGACTGCAACCCTCACCGCATTTCTCATCGCCGTTCCGTTCGCGGGCGCCTACGCTGCCGGACATCACAAAGGCGCCCTCGACGAGGCCACGCCGACCGTTTTCTCCGGTCCGCGCGTGACGGGCTTGATCGATCAAGTTCAGGGCGTGGACAAGGGCATCGCGGACGCAAGGCAGGAGAACACGATCACGCCGGCCGAGGCACAAAGGCTGCACATGCGAGCGGCCCATATCAGCCAGGCCGTTGAAAGACTGGCTACGACAGATCATGGCAGGATACCGGGCGCGCAATACCGGCAGTTGTTGCGCCGGCTCGATAATGTCGACCAGGCGCTGCTGTTCGACACTGGTAACGCCTTCAACATCGGCGACTACACCGATGGCGGAAATCCAAACGGCTGATCATATCGAGGAATGGACTGCCCGGCGCCCTCGGGGCTTTTGCCCCGCGGGCGCCTCTTTCATGACAGCGCCGCGCATCCTTTTGGGACGCGCAAAGGCCGGCGAGGCATATTGATCACGCCGTCCTCGCTTCCGCAGGATGCCCCTTGCTTCCGCCAGATCACGTCGAGGTATGGCGCGATCAAAGCGCCCGTCGCAAAACGGCCTTCAGGGTTGCCAATGCCCGCGCATTGGTATCTTTTCCCGCCGTTCAAATTCAGCGGAACCTGCCATGTCCTTTCAAAAACTCGACGACCTCGGCCACAAGCTCGAAGCGCTGGAACATGCGCTCGCCATTCTCGGTGCTGACGAGGCGACCCATATGGCCGTCGGCGGCGGCGAGAAGCGCGCCGAGGCGATGTCGGCGCTGGCCGGCATGCATCACGCCAAAGCGACCGCGCCGGAGATCGCCGGCTGGATCGCGGCGGCCGAACAGGAAACGCTGAACGAGGAACAGCAGGCAGCGGTCAAGGAGTTCCGGCGGCAATACACCAACCTGACCTGCCTGCCGGTCGAATTCGTCGAGCGCCAAACGACGGCGCGCATGCGCTCCGAGCAGCTCTGGCGCGACCTGCGCGCGAAAAACGACTGGGCAGGGTTTTTGCCGGCGCTCGAAGGCGTCGTGGCGCTGGTGCGCGAGGAAGCAGCGCTTCGCGCCGACGTGCTCGGCCTCGATCCGTATGACGCGCTGATGGAGCAATATGATCCCGGCAACCGCGCCGCCGACATCACGCCGGTCTTCGCCGAGTTGAAGACCTTCCTCAGGGATTTCGTGCCGGAGGCACTGGCCGTGCAGGAGGCGCGGCTGACGAAGCGCCCACTGAAGCCACTTTCGGGCAGCTATGCGATCGAAAAGCAGCGCGAGCTTGGCCTCGCCATGATGGCGGCGGTCGGCTTCGACCTGACGCACGGCTCGCTTTCGGTGTCGCATCATCCGTTCTGCGGCGGCGTGCCGAGCGACGTGCGCATCACCACCCGCTATAAGACGACCGACTTCCTGTCGGCGCTGATGGGCGTGCTGCACGAGACCGGCCACGCGCTTTACGAGCAGAACCTGCCGAAGTCGTGGGCGCACTGGCCGCTCGGCAAGGCGCGCGGCATGGCCGTGCATGAAAGCCAGAGCCTGTTCGTCGAGAAGCAGATCGGTCGCAATCCGGAATTCTGGCGCTGGGCGCTGCCGGTGGTCGAAAGGCACCTCGGCGAGGCCTGGTCGATCGACGACATCCTGCCGCATGTGCATCGGGTCGAGCGCGGCCTGATCCGCGTCGACGCCGACGAGGTCACCTATCCGCTGCACGTCATCCTGCGCTTCGAGCTGGAGCAGGAGCTTGTCTCGGGGCGGCTGGAGGCTGCCGACCTGCCCGAGGCCTGGGACGCCAAGATGCGCGACTATCTCGGTCTGTCGACATCGGACAACCCGGCCGACGGGCCGATGCAGGACGTGCACTGGCCGGGTGCCGCCTTTGGCTATTTCCCCTCCTACACGCTGGGCGCCATGATGGCGGCACAGCAATGGGCGGCGCTGACCAGAGACCATCCCTCCGCCGACGAGGATCTCGCCAAGGGAGACTTCAGCGCCATCAACAATTGGCGTCGCGAAAAGATCTGGTCGCAAGGCTCGCGCTGGTCGACGCCGGAGCTGCTCGAACGGGCGACAGGTGAAAAACTGAGCGCCGCACACTTCACCGATCACTTGCGCAAGCGGTATGGAGCGGCGTGAGGCGGCAGTAGAATCGCGGCGCAGATACCCCTGTCTACTCGGCAGCACCCCTGAATGCACTCGCCCCGATCTCGAACTGCAGCTTGGCCAGCCGCGCATAGATGCCGCCCTTGTCGACGAGGCTCTGGTGGGTGCCTTCCTCGACAATGCAGCCGCCATCCATGACCAGGATCCGGTCGGCCTTCAGCACCGTCGCCAACCGGTGGGCGATGACGATCGTGGTGCGGTCCTGCATCAGCCGTTCCAGCGCCGTCTGCACCAGCGTCTCGCTTTCGGCGTCGAGTGCCGAGGTCGCCTCGTCGAGCAGAAGGATCGGTGCATCGCGCAGAATCGCGCGGGCAATCGCCACGCGCTGGCGCTGGCCGCCGGACAGCGTCACGCCGCGCTCGCCGACATGGCTGTCATAGCCTTTCTCAAGTTTGAGGATGAATTCGTCGGCAAGCGCATCCTTGGCCGCCGCCTCGATCTCGGCGTTGCTGGCGTCCGGACGGCCGAAGCCGATGTTGTCACGCGCGCTGGCCGCGAAAATGGTGACATCCTGCGGCACGATGGCGATGCGCTCTCGTATGGCGACGGGGTCGGCCTCGCGCACGTTAACGCCGTCGATCATGATCTTGCCCGTCTCGGGGTCGTAGAAGCGCAGAAGCAGCGAAAAGACGGTGCTCTTGCCAGCGCCGGAGGGGCCGACGATCGCCACCGTCTCGCCGGGCTTGACCTGAAAACTCAGACCGTGGACGGCGGCGCGGTCTGGGCCAGCCGGATAGGAGAACGATACGTCGTCGAAACTTATTGCGCCTCTGGCCGTCGCCGGCAGCAGTTTCGGATGCGCGGGGGCCTGGATCGCGGGCTTCTCGGCCAGGATCTCGGTCAGCCGTTCGGCAGCACCCGCCGCCTGGGAAAGCTCGCCCCACACTTCCGACAGCGCGCCGAGGGCGCCGGCGGCGAACACCGAATAGAGCAGGAACTGGCCGAGCGTGCCCGGCGACAGCGTGCCGTCAAGCACGTCGCGCGAGCCGAACCACAGCACCGCCACCACCGAGGAAAAGATCATGAAGATGGCGAAGAAAGTGAGGAAGGAGCGGGCAAAGATCGAGGATCGCGCCGCTTCGAACGCGGTTTCCACCGCAGATGAAAAATGCCCGGTGACCAGCTTCTCGTTGGTGAAGGCCTGCAGCGTGCGCACCGCGCCGATCTGCTCGCTGGCATAGGCCGTGGCGTCGGCCAGCGTGTCCTGCGCCAGCCGCGATTTGCGCCGCACCGAGCGGCCGAAGGCGACGAGCGGCAGCACGATCACCGGAATGGCGGCGATGACGAGGCC
Organism: Mesorhizobium sp. M6A.T.Cr.TU.017.01.1.1; assembly: GCF_004023115.1. Lineage (NCBI taxonomy): Bacteria > Pseudomonadati > Pseudomonadota > Alphaproteobacteria > Hyphomicrobiales > Phyllobacteriaceae > Mesorhizobium > Mesorhizobium sp. M6A.T.Cr.TU.017.01.1.1. The sequence continues at coordinate 1,018 of NZ_RZTA01000081.1, read as the reverse complement.
CGACAGTTTCGGGCTGGTGAAGACCATCATCGCCACGGCGCCGAGGCCGAGGATGACGTTGCGCAGCGCCACCGAAGCGGTGGCACCGACCGCCGACTTGACCTGCGTCGTGTCGGCGGCGAGCCGCGACACGATCTCGCCCGACTGGGCGGTATCGAAGAAGGATGGCGACAGCGTCGTGACATGGCGGAACACATCGCTGCGGATGTCGGCGACGACGCGCTCGCCCAGCGTTATGACGAAATAATAGCGGCTGGCCGACGCCGCAGCGAGCAAGGCAGCCATCACCACCAGCATGGCGAAGTACTCGGCGATGAAACTGGAATCGGAAGCGGAAAAGCCGTGGTCGATCATCCGCCGCACCGCCAGCGGCAGCGCCAGCGTCGTCGCCGCCGCGACGGTCAGCGAGACGACTGCGCCAATGACCATTTTCCGGTAGCGGGTGATGTAGGGGAACAGGCGCCGCAGCGGCTTGAGCGAGCGCCTACGCTCGTCTGCATCGCCGCTAGTGTGCGCCATGACCGTTTCCTCTGGCTCTTATGGGTATGCGCCTCAATATGCGCTTACCGCGGCCTTGTGATTCAATTCCGGCTGATGTATAGGCTCGCCGACCGTTTTAGAAGCCGTGGCTCCTCAATAGCTGCGGCTTCGAGTTTTAAAAAGGGGCGCATCGACGCAGGCTTTATGCCCGTCAGCGCCGGCGAACCAGGAATAGCACAATGAAGACCGACATCCATCCCGACTACCACACCATCAAGGTCGTCATGACCGACGGCACCGAATACATGACCCGTTCGACCTGGGGCAAGGAAGGCGACACGATGAACCTCGACATCGACCCGACCACCCATCCGGCCTGGACCGGCGGCCAGCAGACCCTGCTCGATCGCGGCGGCCGCTTGTCGAAGTTCAAGAAGCGTTTCGAAGGTTTCGGCCTCTAAGCCGCAGGCCTTTCTCGGATCGAAGAAACCCGCCCTCGTGGCGGGGTTTTTTTTTGCCGGAATGCGGCCCATTCGCC
>NZ_RZTA01000080.1:0-30361 GCF_004023115.1 Mesorhizobium sp. M6A.T.Cr.TU.017.01.1.1 | reverse complement strand
ATGCTGGCCGCCACGGAATCGCCGAGTGCGATGATCGCCGGCGGATTGTTGGCCACCATATAGTCGGTCATCTTGGCGATGATGCCGGCTGGATCGGTGCCGCAATCGACCACGTCATATTTGATGCCAAGCGGATCGAAGACGCTGGCGATGCCTTCGGTCTCGAGCTGCTGATAGCTGGCACCCGGCACCTCCACCGGCAGGAACACCTTGTCGCCCTGCTTCACCATCTTGTTGTCGACCAGATACTTGGCCCAGATGACGCCGGCCTCCTTGAGGTCGGCGCCGACATACGCCTGCCGCCCGGTTGCCGGATCATCGGTGTTGAAGAACACGATCGGGATGCCCGCAGCCTTCGCCGCCTTGACCTCCTCGGTCCACAGGCCGGGCTGCGCCGATGTGGTGCCGATACCGTCGGGCTTGGCGGCCAGTGCCGAGTTGAAGGCCTCCTTCTGCGCCGCCATGTCGCCGCCGCTGAAGGAGATCTTGCAGGTCACCTTGAGCTGGTCGCAGGCCTTGGTGGCGCCGGCATTCCAGTCGAGCCAGAATGCATCCGATGGGCCGCCATGCGACAGGAGATAGAACGTCTTCTGGCCGTCCTGTGCGAATGCCGGCGAGCCCAACCCTATCCCTGCCAACAAAGTCGCGGCCGTCGCCAGTTTCAATCCGAATTTCAACATTTCGCTTCCTCCATTATATTTCCTCCCGGTGGAAAGCGCCGCCGCATAGCGGCGACGCAGGACTCCTATCAGAGGCCGTTGGCGCGGAACTTGCCGTCGAGGAATTTCTTGGCGCGCGGCACGTCGTCTTCCGAGAGATGCTCGATGATGACCGGAATGTTCGGGTGCTTTTCGGCAAGCCGCTTGAGATAGAGGTCGTAGTTGAGCGAACCGAGGCCGGGCGCCGGCAGCTCGATCTCGCCGACACCACGGAAAGTGTGGCTCTCCAGCGCGTCCTCGTCGCCGATATCGGCGTGCTTCTCCGACTTGTCGCCGCCCGATCGCTTGACGTCCTTGGCGTGCGCGATCTTGATCTTGTCGGTCAGCGTGTCGAACACTTGGTTCAGGATCTGGTCCATCCTGTCGATGTTATGGGTCTCGAAATAGTTGGTCGGATCCATCAGCAGGCCGAGGCCGGGATGGTCGACCTGCGCGAACATCTTCACCGTCTCCTCGACCGAGCCGACGACATTGTTGACATAGGTTTCGAGCAGGAAGACCGCCCCGTGGTCGTAGGCCGTCTGGGCAAGGTCGGCGATGACCTTACGGCATTCCTCGAAACCTTCCTCGGTCTTGTTCTTGGGATGATGGACCCAGTCGGACTCGGTGTTGTAAGTGCCGGTTTCCGAGATCACGTAGGGCGAGCCGAAATCACGGGCACTGCGGATGATCTCCTTGAGATAGCCGACGCGCTTCTCGCGCTCCGCTCTGTCCGGATGGATGATGTTGGTGTAGCCCGACACGCAGCACACCGGCAGATTGTGGTCGCGGAAGGTGTCGCGAACAGTCCGGGCCTTGTCCTTGGTGATCTGTCCGGCCGACAGGTCGACATCCCTGAAATGCAGGTCGAGCTGCACCGTGTTGAAATCGAGGGCGCGGATCTTCTGCGCGGTTTCCTTGAGGCTGTACGGGAAATAGCCCGTGAAAATACCTGCCTGCATCATGATATGAAGTCCTCCCTGTAAGTAATTCAGTTGATTGAGTTTGTCGAGATTTCGGAGAGCTTGACCGTGCGGCCCTCGTCGATCGAGCGATAACCCGCTTCGATCAGCGCCATGGTCTTGACGTTGTCGGCGACCGAGAGTGCCGGCGGCTCACCCGTCTTCACCGCGTGCTGGAGCTGCTCCATCACGCCGATGAAGGCATGCGGGAACCACATCGTGCCCCAGCTGGGTGTCACCCATTCGCCGCCAGTGGTTTCGGTCGAAGCATAGGTCAGTGTCGAGGCGGAACCAGTCGGCCAGCCGATTGTGCCCTTGGCGACGCCCTTGGTGCCGTCGACGCGCCAGTTGATGTGCTGGTCGTCCTTGTAGCCCTCCTGGCGCGGGCCGGACCAGACATCCTCCAGCGACACGGCGAGCACGCCGGACGGGAACCGCAGCGTCGAAACGGTGATGCCGTCCGAATGATCGAAGCGGGTGCGCGGATCCTTGCGGGTCAGCGTGGTGATCTCCTGGGGATCACCGAACAGGAAGCGCAGCACGTCGAGGTGGTGGACGCTCATATTGGCGAGCGTCAGCCGATCGTAGTCCTCGAGGAAGCTCTGCCAGTGCGGGATCGCGTGCATGTCGATCTGCGCGAAGACGATGTCGCCGAGCGCGCCGCTGTCCATGATCTGCTTCAGCACGCGCATCGACTGGTCATAGCGCATGTTCTGATTGACCGAGAGGATCTTGCCTGCCTTGGCGGCCTCGTCGCGCAGCTCGATTGCATCCTTGAGCGAGAGCGCCAGCGGCTTCTGCGCCAGGATCGCCTTGATGTGCTTCTGCTTCAGCGCATGGCGGATCAGTGACGGCTGCTGGTCCGGCGGAAAGGCAAGGTCGATGATCTCGACATTTTCGTCCTCGATCAGTTGTTCAGGCGTGCCGTGGACGGTCGGGATCTCCCAGCGCCTTGCGACCTTCTCGGCGCTGGCTTTGGTCCGCGAGGCGATCGCCACCACCGGAAAGCCGGCATCGTGATAGGCAGCAAGATGGCATTCGGCCATGATCATGCCGGCGCCGACGCAGCCGATCCTGTATTCTTTCGTGCGAACCTTTACGTCCGGCTCGAACCCGTTGTTTGCCATCTGATCCTCCCGAAGCTCGTTTCTTGCAGCCGCCGGCATCGTGCCAGCGCTCCGCCGCTTTGCCCGAAATAATGCACTCTGGCCGGCTCACAGGATATCGCCACCATGGCGTCCGGCCTTATGTCCGGCTGGCCACGCAGCAGCGCCCTCAGGCGCGCCTGCCCGGCAGCGAGCGTCACCACGGTGTAGCCGCCAAGCGGCTCGACCTCGAACACCCGCGCCGGGCGGCCCGCGCGCCCATCCGATATTTCCCCATCCAGCCATGGCCGGACCTTGATATCTTCCGGCCTGAGCCCGATCTCGACGGCATCGGCCGGAGCAGCCTTGTCTGCGATACGGATCGCGCCTTCCGCCGCCTCGACGCCGCCCTCGCCGCGCACCGATTTCAAGATATTCATCATCGGCGAGCCGAGCAGCCGCGCCACATAGGTGCTGGCCGGGCGATCATAGATCTCGGCCGGCGCGCCGATCTGCCTGATCTTGCCATCCTCCAGGATGGCAATGCGGTCGGCGACCGACATCGCCTCTTCCTGGTCGTGGGTGACATAGATCAGCGTCTTGCCGAGCTCGCGCTGGATGCGCTTCAGCTCGACGCGGGTCTCCTCGCGCAGCCGGGCGTCGAGTGCCGAGATCGGATCGTCCATCAGATAGGCGGCGGGATCGCGCACCAGCGCGCGGGCGATCGCCACGCGCTGCCGCTCGCCGCCCGAAAGCTGCGCCGGCGGCTTGTGCAGGATGTGGCCGATATGCAGCTTGGCCGCGACATCGGCGACACGCCTTTCTATATCGGCCTCGGCGACCCGGCGTTCGACCAGGGGAAAACGGACATTGTCGCGCGCGCTCATATGCGGAAACAGCGCCAGGTTCTGGAACACCATGGCGACATTGCGCTCGGCCGGCGACACGGTGTTGACTGGCCTGCCGCCGATCAGGATTTCACCCGCGTCAGGCGTTTCAAGCCCGAGCACCAGGCGCAGCACCGTCGACTTGCCCGACAGCGGCGGGCCGAAGAAGCAGAAGAACTCATTGTCGTTGACCGTGAACGAGGCGTCATCGACGGCGAGCGTGTTGCCGTAGCGTTTCGTCACATTGCGGAAGACTATATCGGCCATGGTCTTAGCCCACTTTCATGGCAAGGCCGGTGGCGGCGTCGAAGACGCGCACCGACTGCGCGGCAGGCGCGACGACCGCTGTCTGCCCGATCGCCAGCCCGACATCATTGTCGAACACCGCCTTCACTGCGCTCTCGCCCAGGCCGAGATGCACGATGGTGCGCGCGCCGATGCGCTCGACGAAGGTTACCGGCAAGGAGAGCCCCTGGCCGCGTTTGACCAGCGCCGCCTGTTCCGGGCGGAAGCCGTAGAGCACATCGCCCCGCGCGCCCCGCACCGCGGCGGCGATTTTGGCCGGCAGCGGCGGCGTCGCACCGAATGGCCCGAGGTCGACGACCAGGCCCCGGTCGCTTTCCGCTGGCCTGCCCTTGAGCAGGTTCATGCCCGGCGCACCGATGAAGCGGGCGACGAAGACATTGGCCGGATTGTTGTAGACCTCGAGCGGTGTGCCGACCTGCTGAAGCACGCCATGGTCCATCACCGCGATACGGTCGGCCATGGTCATCGCCTCGAGCTGGTCGTGGGTGACATAGACCATAGTCTGCCGGAACTGACGCTGCAGCTGCTTCAGTTCGGTCCGCATCACCGCGCGGAAGGCTGCATCGACATTCGACAGCGGCTCGTCGAGCAGGAAGATCGCCGGCTCCATGATCGCCGAACGGCCGATCGCCACACGCTGCAAGATGTTGACCGACAGCCGGTCGGCCTTGCGGTCGAGCAACGGCGTCAGCTGCAGCATCTCGGCAATGGCGCCGACGCGGCGATCGATCTCGGCCTTTGGCGCGCCGCGCATTTTTGGGCCGTAGGCGAGGTTCTGGCGCACCGTCATATGGGTGAAGATCGCGTAGTTCTGAAAGACGAAGCCGACCCCGCGGCGTCCCATCGGCACGCCGGCCATGTCGCGCTCGCCAAACAGAATCTTGCCACCCGTCGGCTCTTCCATTCCGGCGATCATGTTCATCGTTGTCGACTTGCCGCAGCCGGACGGCCCGAGCAGCGCCATGAACTCGCCATCAGCGATGGCCAAGTCCATCGTCTTCAGCGCGGTGAAGTCGCCGAATTTCTTGACCAGGTTCTGCAGATGGATGGCGCTCATGCCGTCACCTCGCGTGCCCGGGCCATGCGCTTCATGGCAAAGACCGCGGCGATGGACAGCACGATCAGGATCGCCAGCGCGATCGCCGCGACATAGCCCCAGATCAGGTCCTGCGTGGTGAGCTTGTAGATGTAGACGGAGATCGTCTCGGTGGCGACACCGGGGCCGCCGCCGGTCATGATGTAGAGCGTGTCAAATATCTTGAAGTTCTCGATCATCCTGATCGCCAGCGCGATGATTATGATAGTCTTCATCTTCGGCAGCACAATGGTGACGAAGCGCTGCCAGGGATTGGCGCCGAGCAGCGTCGCCGCCTTGATCTGGTCCTCGGGCACGCCGACCAGGCCGGCAAGCAGGATGAGGAACATCAGCGGCGTCCACTGCCAGATATCGGCAACCATGACGGCGATGAGCGCCAGCGTCGGGTCCGAAAGCCAGGCGATGGTGACGGGAAAGCCTGATATCGCCGAAAGGATGTCGTTCACCGGGCCGCCCGACTGGAACAGCATGAAGAACATGTAGCCGGCCACAGCCGGCACCACCATCATCGGCATCAGAAGGATCGAGTAGAAGATCCGCTTGCCGGGAAACTCGTCGGCAAACAGCGTGGCGAGCGCGAGACCCAGCAGGAATTCCGCCGGCACGCAGACGATCATGACGATGGCCGTGCGCTTCAGCGCGCTCCAGAAGCGCGCGTCGGCAGCAAGGTCGGTGTAATTGGCGAAATTGTTCCATAGCGACCAGGCGCTCCACCAGCCGAGGCCCGAAAGCGGTGACCAGTCGGTCAGGCTGATGTAGAGCTGCATCAACAGCGGGAAGACCGCGATGAACAGCACCAGGATCTGCGCCGGCAATGTCAGCCGGAAGCCGAGCTTTGCGCCTTCGTCCCGCAAGGCTGGCTTTGCCTGGACGGTCTTCATCACGTCCTCCGAAATCGTCGCAGTCACCGCGCTCATTGCTTGAGCGCCCCGAACGTCAGCCCGCGCACCAGATGACGCTGGATGGCGATGCCCATGATGACCGGCGGCACCGCGGCGATCAGACCGAGCGCGGCCTTGGCGCCATAGAGCTGTCCGGTCATCGAGGAGGAGAGCGACGCCATGTAGACGGGAACCGTCACCCATTCGCGCGTCGTCAGAAGCAGCGCGATCAGATAGTCCGACCAGTTGAGGATGAAGACAAACAGCGCGGCGCTGGCCAGCGGCGCGCGCATCATCGGTAGTGTGATGCGGGTGAAGACTCGCAACCGCGAACAGCCCTCGACCAGTGCTGCCTCCTCGATCTCGCGCGGCATGTCGTCGAAGAAGGTCTTCATCAGCCAGAAGGCAAAAGGCAGCGTGACGATGCCGTAGATCAGCGACAGCCCCCACCAGCTGTCGGTGAAGTTGAGGAAGGCCCACATGATCATCACCGGGGTCATGACCGCCATGGGCGGAAACAGGCGAAGCTGGATCAGCGCCAGTGGCAGGTTCTGGCCCGAGCCGAAGCGCGATAGCCCGTAGGCCGCCGCGGTGCCCGCTGACATGGCGATCGCCGTCCCGAACACCGCCGACAGCAGCGACGACAGGATCGGCTTCAGGGCGGTGCGGTCGAGCGCGACGATCAAATTGTTGGTCGATTCACCGAAGACGAAGCGGAAATTGCTGAGTGTCGGGTTCTTCGGCCACCAAGTCAGTTCAGCGCCGGTCGCCGACCATTCGGCGATCGGCTTGAAGGCCATCGACACCATCCACAGGATCGGCACCAGCGTCACCGCCATTGCCGCTGATATTGCGGCATAGCGGAATATCTCGAAAGGAATTGAACGCTTCATCTTGCAGCTTTGCTGGTACCATCGTTTGCGGAGGGAAAGAGCAACTCCTCCCCTCCCTTGGCGCGATCCTGGGAGGATCAGCTGATCGGATCGAGAACGGTGGGCCATGCCTCCTTGTTGGTCTTGATGGCTTCGAGAAGCTTCTCCTCGCCGGTCCGGCGCGCGATCTTCTTCCACTCGGCCTCGGTGTCGGCCATCGCCTGCTCGGCGGTCTTTGCCTTGGTCAACGCGGCGACGAGGTTCTCGTCCAGCGCATTGTGGAAGGCGGTGGCACCGGGGTAGTTGATGGTCGGCACCGTGCGGGCGACCGTCTCGCGCACCACATCCATGTGGTAGGCGTGGTAGGTCTGGCGGACCAGCGGGTCGGAGAAATCCGACAGGCGGAACGGATCGAAATAGCCACCCGGATTGGCGGTCATCCAGGCGTAGATGCGGCTCGATCCGAGCCATTGCAGGAACAGGTAGCAGGCCTCCGGATTCTTGGCCTGCGACGAGACTGAGGCCGACAGATTGAGCCACAGCACCGAACGGCTGATCAGCTTGCCGTCGATCTCGCGGCCAGGCGGCAGCATCGAGCCGATCTTGCCGGTGACAGCTGAATCCTTGTTGCCGGCATTATCGAGGAATTTCGGCAGGTTGGAGAAGGCGCAGGTCATGGCGGCACCGCCCTTGGCAAAATTGCCGTACTGTTCCGGCCAGCCCCACGAGATCGCATCCGGCGAATGGTGGACCAGCGATGCAATGTACTCGTTGGTCGCCGCGATACCTTGCTCGGAATTGATCAGCGCCTTGCCGGTGTCGTCGAACAGGAACTGATTTGGCGAAGCCATTGAGACATAACGCTGGTACCAGTTGGTGTAGCCCCAGCCCTGGTTGCGCAGATCGGTCGAGCCGAACAGGCCCTTGTCCGGGCGCTGGAAGAAGGCCGCGATCTCGTCATGCTGCTTCCAGGTCTTCGGCGGCGCCAGCTCGTAGCCATGCTTGTCGGAGAAGGCTTTCTTCTCGGCCGTGTCGCCGAACAGATCGGTGCGGTAGACCCAGGTCTGGAAATCGCCATCCAGCGAAACGCCATAGGTCGAGCCGCGATACTGGTTGAGCAGCGACACGCCCTTGGCGCCGTTAACATAGCCGCGCTCGGGGTCGTCCCATTCGGGCTTATGCTGGGCGACGAAGTCGTCGAGCCTCAGGATGCCGCCGGTTTCGGCTAGGTCACCGAGGCGGTTCCATTCGACCGCGTAGATATCATAGGCCCCACCCTTGGTGGAGATGTCCTGCATCGTCTTGGTGAATTCCTGGCCATTCGGCACGCCGACGATCTCGAGCGGAATGCCGGTTTCCTTTTCCCACAGATCCTTGATCGAAGGCGCGCCGGCGGGAAACGGCTGCGTCAGCTGGCCGATCGAGCCGTCGGACAGGCCGAGCACGATCTTGGCCGGCGCCTTGCCGGCGCCCTTCATCGCCTTGGCCGCCTCGATGGCGCGGCCTTCCGGAGAGTCGGGCCCATATTGATAACGCTCCGAGCCGTCGAAGCCCGTGGGGCCGCCGATCATGCCCGGCGCGAGTGCGTCGGCGGCGTAGGCGCGGCTGGGACGGATGAATTTTGGCGCGATACCTGCTGCGGCAACAAGCACTGCCGCCTTTCCACCGGACGCCAACAAACGGCGCCGCGACATGCGGATCAAATTCGACATTGGAACTCCTCCCTCGGGCCTTGTTCCTCCATGGCCCTCGTGATGGATATTGACGGCACTGGGATAAGGCTGTCAACATCATAAATAATCAAAACACGTCATAACATCGCAATCGAGGAGGAAAAATGCATTCTGCTGAGATCACCATACAGCATCCGATGCTTGCATTTGAGGGAATCATGCACCACGCCAGCAAGTTGTGGTCCGCCCAGGCGATTTGGTGTAGCGCGCCGGCTTGCGCATCGGCTAAGGCCGGATACATCATTTCCCATCAGAATCGCGGATGGCAATGAAATCATCGTCCGGCATCCGTCCGTTAAAATCCGTGATTTTGATGCGCCCGTAGCGCCCTAGCATGAGGTGATCGACTGTGCGGTCCACGCTGACAGACATAGCCCGGGAAGCCGGTGTTTCAGCCGCCACGGTCGACCGTGTGCTCAACAACCGCGCCGGCGTCAGGGCGCGCACCCGCGAAGTCGTGCTCGAAACGGCGCAGCGGTTAGGCTACATCGCCGAAAATTCGAACAGCCCGAACTCACGTACGGCGCTGCCCGGCGATGTCATGCGGCTCGACTTCGCGCTGCCCGCCGGCACCAATTCCTTCATCAAGATGCTGCACCGGCATATCGAGGCGCAGGCGCAGGCGCGGCCCGATCTCGACGTGCGCGTCGCCACGATTGAAGGCTTCAATCCCGACCGGCTCGCCCGCCTGCTGCAGGACTTGCATGGCCAGACGCAAGGCGTCGGCGTCATTGCGCTCGACCATCCGACCGTCCGCGAAGCGATCCGCTCGCTGTCGGCCAGCGGCGTCAAGGTCGTCACCATCGCGTCCGACATCCTGCACGTGCCGAGGGTTGCCTATATCGGCATCGACAATCGTGCCGCCGGCCGCCTCGCCGGCTATCTGCTCAACCGCTTCATGGGCACTGATCGTCCGGGCAAGGTCGCGTTGTTCGCCGGCTCGCTCTCCTATCGCGGCCACGAGGAGCGCGAGATGGGCTTTCGCCACATCCTGACGGAGGAATCGCCCAATTTGCAGATCGTCGAGATGCGCGAAATGCTCGACGACCGGGAAAAGGCCTATTCAGAGGCCTCCGCGCTGCTGGACCGGCATCCGGATCTGGCCGCGATCTACAATGTCGGCGCCGGCAACACCGGCATCGCCAGGGCGCTGAAGGAGCGCGGGCGCGCGCTATCGACCGTGTTTCTCGGCCACGAGGTGACGGAAGGCACCAAAGAGCTTCTACTCGACGGAACGCTCGACGCGGTCATCGACCAGAACCCGCGCGTCGAGGCCCGCGAAGCACTGAACACTTTGAGCCACGCGGTCAGGGGCTTGCCTTACGAACTGCACCAGCCGCGCTTGCAGGTGATCTTCAGGGAAAGCATCCCGGAGATCTGAACGGAACCTCAGGGATGAGAGAGAGGCCGCGCCGGCTGGCGCAGCCCCGCAGCATTTTCAACTACGTCTACTGGACGGCGGCGACTTCCGTATAAGCACCATCGACAAAGCTCTTGTCGACCCATTTGCTATAATCGATCGAGCCTTTCAAAAGCCCGGCGCCGGCCATGAACTTCTCTTCGCTCTTGAGCGCCGCGATCGCATCGTCGGTGAGCTTCGGATCCTGGTAGAACAGGCCCTGGCTGTAGGTCTTGCGGACGGATTTTTCCGACGATTTGGTCGCCTCGACGAAGGTCTTGATCGTCTCGTCGGGATGCGCGTCGGCCCAGCGCGAAATCTCGATATCGACCTTCAGCAGCCGCTTGACGAGATCGGGGTATTTCGCCGCGAAGGCGCCGTTGACGGAGATGACGTTCGGCACGTTCCATTCCGGATGCGTGCTGGTGTCGTAGAGCACGCGGGCCTCGCCGGTGTCGACCAGCTTGGCCGCCGTCGAGTCAGTCTCGACAATGGCATCGATGTCATCGCGCAGCAGTGCGGGCCCTGACGCCTCGAAGGGTAGGTTCAGCCCTTCGATGTCGCTGGTCGTCAGGCCGACGCTGTTCAGCGCCTTGCTGAAATTCGAATGCCGTACCGTGCCGGTGAGATAAGCGACCTTCTTGCCCTTCAGATCCTGCAGCGTCTTTAGCGGCGAGTCGGTCTTGACGATGATGGAGGAGCCGCCTGCCTTCACATAGCTCGACACGCCGATGAGCTTGACGTCGGCGCCGGACGCGGCGACGCGCAGCGCTGGATTGTTCCCGGTATAGGTGACCTCGATCGCTCCGGTCGCCAATGCGGTGGTCGCCTCCGAGCCGCCGTTGAAGGTAACCAGTTCGACCTTGATGCCGTCCTTGGCGAATTCCTTTTCCCACCAGCCATGCTGCTGGGCGAGGATGAATTTGAGATGCCCCGGTGCGGTGCTGCCGATGCGGATGACTTCAGGCTTGTCCTGCGCGAAGGCGGGAGCGACAACGACAGAGCCGCCGACGGCCGCGGCTATGGCGCCCTGCAAGAGCAATCGGCGTAATGCACTGAAAGATATCCTGGGCATCTGAAATTCCTTCCTGATTGGCATGAACTGCTTGGTTGGTTCAAATCATTGAGGCTTCCGACTGGCCCTTCCAGGCGGTTGCCCAGCGTTCGAACCAGACGAGCAGGTAGTTGACGACGAGGCCGATGACGGTGAGCGTCAGGATGCCGGCATACATGTCGGCCGTTTCCATCATCAGTTGCGAGTTCTGGATGAGAAAGCCGAGACCGGATTTGGCGGCCAGCATCTCGGCACCGATCACCGCGAACAGCGAGGATTTCACGCCGAGCCGCGCGCCGGCGACGATCGAGGGAATGCTGGCCGGCAGGATGATTTTCCTGAACATGTCGAAGTCGGACGTGCCCATCGAGCGCGCCGCCTTGATCAGCAGCGGATCGACCGACTTGACGCCGCTGATCGTGTTGACGAGGAGGAAGAACACCGAGGAGTAGAAGGTGATCGCCACCTTCGATTCCTCGCCGATACCGAGCAGAAGGATGAACACCGGCAGCAGCGCGAACTGCGAAGTGTTGCGCAGCGTCTGCACCAGCAGATCGGAGACCTTCTCGAACAGCGAATAGCGCCCCATCAGCAGGCCGAGCGGGATGGCAACGACCACGCCCAGCGCGAAACCAATGGCCGCGCGTTGCAGGCTGATACCGATATGCTCGACCAGCACGCCCGAGGCGAGCAGATCCCACCACGCGACCAGCACCTCACTCAGCGGCGGGAAGAAGATACTGTTCAGCCAGCCGAGCCGTGGCGCGATCTCCCAGGTGAGAAAGAACAGGCCAAGCAGCGGCAGGCCGTAGATGAACGTGCCGAAGCCGGCTCCTCTCCTGCGCCTGACGGCCGGGGTAGCGCTGCGGGCCTTGATTGCCGGGACCCTGGCGGCGGCCACCGCTTCACCGGCTCCGGCAAACGGATGAAAGCCGCCGGCAGGGCCGAACTTTTCGGTCAGATAGGCCATGCCAAACTCCTCAGTGGCTGAACGCCGGCGACAGCGTCCAGTCCTTTTGCGCCTTGTTGACTTCGTCGCGCAGCACTTCCCAGACGCGGGCGCGGTGATTGTTGAAGGCCGCACTTGCGCGGATATCGCCGTTGCGCGGCCGCGGCAGGTCGATCTCGATGATCTCCTTCACCGTGCCCGGGCGTGCTGTCATGACGACGACCCGATCGGCCAGGAAAATCGCCTCGTCGATCGAATGGGTGACGAAGATCACGGTGGTCTTGATCTTGCCCCAGATCCTGAGCAGCTCGCCTTGCAATATCTCGCGCGTCTGCTGGTCGAGGGCGGCGAACGGCTCGTCCATCAACAGCACTTCCGGATTGCTGGCGAGTGCCCGGGCGATCGCCACGCGCTGCTGCATGCCGCCGGAAAGCTGGTTGGGGAAGCGGTTCTCGAAACCGGCAAGGCCGAACAGCGACAGAAGATGGCGGGCCGTGGCGGTGCGCTCCGATTTTGGCACGCCGCGCACTTCCAGCGCATATTCGATATTGGCCAGCGCCGTGCGCCAGGGAAACAGCGCATATTGCTGGAACACATAGCCGGTCTTCGGATCCGGCCGGGTGATCCTCCTGCCATCGAGCTGGACACCGCCGCTGGTCGCCTGCGTCAGCCCGCCAATGATATCGAGCAGCACCGATTTGCCTGAGCCGCTCGGCCCGACCAGCGTGATGAACTCGCCCTTGCGGATGGCGAGATCGACGCCGTCGAGCACGGTGACGCGGTCGGTCGCCTCGCCGTCGACGGTGATGGATTGTCCCGGCTTGAGCTGAAAAGTCTTCTTGATGTCGCTGGCGACGATGCGATCCACGTCTGTCTCCGATCGTTTCACTGCGCCACGCGGATGCGGTGCGTCGGGTCGAGCTGCGAGCCGCCGGCCTTGCCGCGCTTCCAACCGAGCGCACGGGCATAGCCGCCGAACAAATGACGTGCCTCGACCTCCGCCTCGCTGATGCCGGTCGGACCTTCGGCGACCTCGGCCACGTAGAGCGCATCGGTCGGGCAGTAGATTTCGCAGAGAAAGCAGGTCTGGCAGTCTTCCTGCCGCGCGACCACCGGCACGCCGCCCGTCGCGTCGAAGACATTGGCCGGGCAGACCTTGACGCAGATGTCGCATTCGACGCACCGCGTGGCCGAGACGATCTCGATCATGACGCCAGCTCCGCCAACCGTTCGGGCGCCCCAGCGATACGGAAATCATCAACGCCGGTGATCACCAGTCGGTGCGCGAAGGCGGGGTTCTTGCCCGGCAGATCGGTGCGGCGATGCATGCCGCGGCTCTCGTTGCGATAACGTGCGGCAGCGATCGACCAGCGCCCGGCGGCAGCAATCGACGCGGCTTCGCGCGTGCGGATCCGCTCCAGTCCCTCGCCTTGCAGGTGATCGCGCACGTCGCGCCACAGCGTCTCAAGCCGCTCGCCGCTCTTTTCCAGGCCGGTGTCGCTGCGGAAGAAATTCTTGTCGAGCGGTGTGACCTCATTGCGCACGGCTTCTATCACCTCGCCTGCGGAAACATCGGCACGCGGCGAAGCCGCCGGCCGCAGACCGGCCTGGCCGAGCGGCAGCACCTCGCTGCGGAACGCCTTGCCGCCGCGGCGCCTGGCGTGGGTCGAGGCACCCTTGCCCGCCCACCAGCCGCTGGCCAGCGCCCAAGACGAGTTGACGGCGCCGCCGCCCGACACCGCACCGGTCATGATCTCGCGGCTGGCCGCATCGCCGGCGACATAAAGGCCGGGCACGCCGGTGGCGCAGTCGTCGGAGACGATGTCGATGCCGCCGGTGCCGCGCACCGTGCCTTCGGCGCGCAGCGTGATGCGGAACAGATCGTTGAAGGGGTCGATGCCGGCGCGGTCATAGGGCACGAAGCAATTCGGCTGTCCCTGGCGCAGCCAGCCTTGCAGCGCCGGCTCGGCCTGGTCGAGCCGCGCATAGAGCGGCCCCTCGATCAGCGCACGCGCCACTTCTTCCTCGCGGTCGCCGATGCCATTGCGCAGCGGCTCGCCAGTCGGTCCGAGGATGGGCGAACCGTCCTCGCGGTGGAACGAGGCCCAGCGGAACGGCAGGCCCTTGTTCAGCGACGAGCCATGCGGCGCCAGCGTGTACTTGCCGGTGAATTCCATGCCCGAAAGGCTGGCGCCGGCTTCCGCCGCCATCAGATAGCCGTCACCGGTCAGCCCGGTCGAGCCGAGGATGCGTTCGCGGAAGGCGCAGCCGCCGGTTGCCAGCACGACCGCCCTGGCATCGACGCGCCAGTCGCGCTCGACCTGGCGGCCGACCCCGGCCGCACCGACGATCGCATCGCCGTCGGACAGGAGTTCGAGCGCCGGATGATGATCGAGCACGGTGACGCCGGCCAGAAGCACCCGGCGGCGCATGAAGCGCATATAGTCCGGCCCGCGCAGATTGGCGATGTAGAGCCGCCCGTCATCCTCGCTCGGAAACGGATAGCCCCACTCAGAAAGTTGCAGCAGGTTGCGGTAGGCGGTGTCGACGCAGCGCAGCATCCAGCGCTGGTCGGCAAGCTCGCCGGTGCGCTGCCAGCGCCGCTCGACCACCGCATGCCTGTTGTCGCCCGGCGGCACGCACCAGGTGCCGGTGTTCGACGGCGCCGTGGCGCCGCTGGTGCCGAGATAACCCTTGTCGGCCAACACCACGGTCGCACCGTTCTCAGCCGCGGCGACCGCCGCCCAGGCGGCCGACGGACCACCGCCCAGCACCAGCACATCGGCTGCGAGGTGCAGCCTTTCGGGAGCGGATCGGACGGCTCTGGCAGTCTTCGGCATGATCACTCACGGAAAGGGGAATTGGTGGCCGGCCGAGGGCGGCAGGTTCGGTCAGGCCGCCCTGGAGAACCACACCGGCTCGTTGCCGGCGCTCCATTTGATATTGCAGCCGATCGACGGCACCTGCTCAGCGGCCGGCGTTTCGCCCTTCAGCACCGTGTCGACCGCGGCGCGCAGATCGGCGCCCGTCACCGGCTTGCCGTTGCCCGGCCGCGCTTCGTCGAACTGGCCGTGATAGGCGAGCCGCCGATCGGCGCCGAACAGGAAGAAATCGGGCGTGCAAGCCGCTCCATAGGCTTTCGCCGTCTGCTGTGAAGCGTCCTTGAGATAGGGGAAGCCATAGCCGAATTTGTCGGCCTCCTCGCCGATCCGGGCCAGCGCCTCCTCGGGATGCGCCTCATGGTCGTTGGCGTTGATCGCCACCACCTGCAGGCCCTTGCCGGCATAGTCGTTGGCGAACGCCGCGAGAGCCTCGCGGATCAGCACGACGAACGGGCAGCGGTTGGAGATGAAGGCAACGAGCAGCGCCGGCTTGGCGTCGAAATCGGCCAACCTGTGAAGCACGCCTTGCGCGTCCCACAGCAGGAAATCGGCAGCCTTCGTACCAAGGTCGATAGGATTGGATTCTGTCTTCGGCATCGATGCGCTCCCTTTGTGTCTCGCAGTCCAGCCGCGAACGCCCATGCCGTTCGCAGTTAGTCTATGAATTTAGTAGAATTATAGGCTGGAGATGCCGTTCGCGGTCAAGCTGGCGGGATGGAATATCATCCCAATGTTTGTTCCGGACCTGCAACTTTGTTCGGCCCGCAAGCGTCCTGGAGAAAACGGCGCTCCGGACCGGCGTCCGACCACGACGGCCGGCGCCTCCACATTTCGCGTTAAATGGCCGTCTCGCACAGGGGCAAAGCGGGCCTGCCGATATTGGCCTTAGTCTGCGTCCGCGACCTCTGGATACAGCGCCTGCGCCAGGTCGCGGATCGCGTCGGCGGTGCGTGGGCCGAAACCCATCATGTAGGCGCCGTCCAGCACGATCAGCGCCTTTGTCTTCGCCGCCGGCGTGGCGCTCAGCGCGCGTGTGCCGAACACCTGCTCGGCGGTCGGCCCGCCCTTGCCGTCGCTCATCATCAGGATGACATCGGGCGCCATTTCGATCAGCTTCTCCTCCGACGCCGGCTTGTAGCCCTTCACGACAGCCATCGGATTGATGCCGCCGGCATAACGGATGATCGCATCGGCCGCCGTGCCGGCGCCGGCCGCGCTGAGCCGCACGAGGCCGTGGAAGAACACCACCTTCTTGCGGCGCTCGGCCGGTATTTTTGCGGTGAGATCGGCGGCTGCCCGGAAGGCATCGAGCACGCGCCTTGAAACCTCCCTGCCCTTGTCCTCAAGGCGAAGCGCTGCGGCGATCAGGGTAATCTTGCGCTCGATGCCTTGTGGACTGTTGTCTTCCGGCACAAAGACGACGGGGATCGCCAGCGACTTCAGCACCTCGATCGCCTCCGGCGGCCCGCTGTCCTGCGCCGCCAGGATCAGATCGGGGCGAAGCGCGACCAAGCCTTCGACGGACAACTGACGCCGATAGCCGACATTGGGCTTTTGCGCGACGGCAGCGGGATATTTGCTGCCACGATCGACGGCGATGATCCGCTCGCCGGCGCCCAGCGCATCGACGATTTCGGTAACGTCGGAACCGAGCGTCAGGATCCTGGTTGCCGGACCGGTCGCGACTGTCCGCCCTGATGCATCGACGACCGTCTCGGCGGCCAGCGCTTTGAACCCGCAAGACGGCGCAAGAACAGAAAGCGCCAGCAGCAGCACCGCCATATTGCTCGATCGAAACCAGCGCACTTGTCCGCACCCGCTATCACTGCCGACCATGCCATTCGCTCCTGTGTTTAAGAATCCTGGAAGATGGTCGTGGCCTATAAAATTAAAGTTGACTAATGTCATCATGTTTCAATAAGTAGCCCTGCCCGACCGCCGGTCGAGGCTTCTCCATCATGCCAGCCAGGGCCGACGGCCGCCGCCAGCAATCTTGCTTTTCCCGGGGGCGGCATCGCTATGAGACTGACAAGCAACAAGACCTTGATGGCGAGCACCGCGCTCGCCTTCGCGCTCGGCCTGTGTGTCGCGCCGCCCGCCGCCGCGCAGGAGGAGCAGAAGCAAGGCGCCGCCGCCAAGGCCGACAGGCCGGTCAAGGTCCCCCAACAGACTGAAGCGAACGAGCCAACCGTGCTCGATCTGATCACCATCTCGGCGACGATGATCAAGACGGCCGTCATCGACTCGATGGCTGCCATCAGTGCCGTCGATCAGGAAGAGCTCGAGCGCATCCAGCCCGACACCGCCGCCGACATCTTTCGCACCACCCCCGGCGTTGCCGCCTCGATGAACGGCGACGATCCGGCGACCGCCATAAACATTCGCGGACTGCAGCAGTATGGCCGCGTGGTGGTGACGCTCGACGGCGCCCGCCAGGACTACTGGCGCGTCGGCCACGGCTCGGGCTCGTTCTATGTCGAGCCCGAATTGATCAAGGATGCGACAGTCATTCGCGGCCCGGTCTCGAATGCCTATGGCTCGGGCGGCATCGGCGGCGTCGTCTCCTTCGAAACCAAGGATGCCGGCGATTTCCTCAAGCAGGAGGAGCGCTGGGCGCTGAGCGAGAAGCTCGGTTATGAGAGCAATGGCGACGGCTTCACCACCAGCACCACCGGTGCCTACCGCTTCAGCGACGACGCCGACATCATCGGCAATCTCATCTATCGCGACCGCGACAGCTACACCGACGGCAATGGCGACACTGTGCCGTGGACCGGCGAGCGCATCACCAGTGGCTATATGAAGGCAACGCTGCGGCCGGCCGACGGTCACGAGCTGAAGCTTGGCGCCATCCTGCAGCGCTACAGCGACCAGATCACCGGATCGAGCGGCTCGACCTCGCCGACGCTCAGCCGTTACGACACCGACACAACCAATCAGACCTACACGGCCGCCTACACCTGGAAGCCGGACGACAACGAGCTGATCGACTTCAGTGCCAATGCCTACCACAACCGCACGCGCGCCGAGCAGACACAGGTCTGGCCGACTTCCGCGATCGGCAACTTCCGCTACTATGACGTCGCCACGAAGGGCTTCAACGTGAAGAACTCCTCGCGTTTCGACGCCTGGAAGATGGCCCACACGCTCACCTACGGGCTTGACTACTACTATCTGGAAGCATCATCGGAGGCCGCGCATTTCGGCGCCGGCGAACAACAGGGCTATGGCGGCTTCCTGCAATGGCAGGGCGACTATGATAACTGGCTGCAGCTCATCGCCGCCATGCGCTATGACGGCTACCAGCTCGACGGTGAGACAAAGACCGTGCCGCCGGAGGAAGCCTCGATGTCGGGCGACCGCTCGTCGCCGCGCCTCACCGTAGGCGTCACGCCGCTCGAAGGCTTCCAGCTCTACGGCACCTATTCCGAAGGCTACCGGGCACCGGGCCTGCAGGACGTCTATCGCGGCGGCGGTGCGCACGGCTCTGGCGACACCTACGTGCCCAATTTGCTTCTTCAGCCCGAAACGGCGAGGAACTGGGAAGCCGGCGTCAACTTGAAATATGACGACATACTGGCCACTGGCGACCTGTTTCGTGCCAAGGTCAACGTCTTCCACACCGATGTCGAGGATTACATCGAAGTCGACCTGCGCCCCGACGTAACGCGCACGGCGATCAATATCGGCGACGCGCGGCTGAAAGGCATCGAGGCTGAGGCGGTCTATGACTATGGCTGGGGTTTCGTGAACCTTGCCGGCGCCCTCATCGACGCCAAGGTCGTCAGCGGCGTTTACTCCGGCCAGGCGCTGACCAACACGCCGCTCGACCGCTTCTCGGCAACACTCGGCTTCAGGATGCTGGAAGACCAGCTCACCGTCGGCGCGCAATATCTCAGCGTCGGCAAGATCACCCGCACCAGCCGCACCGACCCGGCCCGGCCGCCCGAAATCAATGACGGCTTCGACCTCGTCAATGTCTTCGCCAACTGGCGCATCAATGATCACGCCAGGCTCGATTTCGCCGTCGATAACGTCTTTGACACCGCCTACACCGACCCGCAAAGCGCATGGTCGACGTCGGCGGCAACAGAACAGGGCAAGGGCCGCACCTTCAAGGTGGCGCTGACCGGCAGGATCGGAGGTTGAGAGTGAGCGAAGCATCGGCAAGCGGACTGGCCTGCGAGGCGCGTTTGAACCTGCGCAACCTGCGGCTTTACATCGACCGCATCAGCGACCGGCTGCAGAGTTTCGATGCCGATGCCTCGCAAGAGGGGCAGCGGCTCGACTTCCGCTTCGCCTTCGGCGGCGCTTCCTTCGACATGGAGCGGCTGGTGATGCGGGCCAATGCCGCCGACCGCGACGGCCTGGCGCGTATCAAGGACCTGCTGGCCACCGCGGTCGAGGTCTATGCTAGGGAAGAAAACCCGGAGATCGTCTGGACCGGCGATCTCGCCGGGGAAACCCGTCTCGCCCAATTCCGTGAGATGGTCGTCACCCAAGTTGGCGATCTCACACCGCACATGCGCCGCATCCGCTTTGCTGGCGAGGATCTTTCTCGTTTTGCGAAATTCGGCGGCATGCATATTCGCATGCTTTTCCCGACCAGCGAAGTGCCCAATCCGCTCTGGCCCATGCTCGGCAGCAATGGCCTGCCGGTCTGGCCTTCGGACGACAGGCGTCCAGCGGCGCGCGTCTACACCATCCGCGCGCTCGATATGGCCAACGGCGTCATCGATGTCGACTTTCTGACCCATCCCGGCGATAGCGTCGGCGCCGCCTGGGCCATGCAAGCGGCACCCGGCATGAAGGTTGGCATCATGGGGCCGGTCGGCCGCCCGGTGCGGCCGGCATCATGGTATCTCATGGGCGCCGACGAAACCGGCCTGCCGGCGTTGGCGCGACTTCTGGAGACGCTCCCCACCGAGACCAAGGGCGTGGCCTTCGTCGAGATCGCCGACGATGGCGAACGACAGGAGATCGACAACGCCACAGGCATTGAGCTGCACTGGCTGACACGGGACGGCGTTGCGGCCGGGCTCAGTGACAGGTTGGCGGATGCTGTCCAGTCGGTTGAATGGCCGCAGACCGGCTCGGCCTTCGGCTGGTTCGCGGCAGAAACCGCCGCCGCCAAGATCGTTCGTGAACATTGGCGCGGTCAGCTTTCACTCGGCCGCGACCAGACGTTGGCCGCGGCCTATTGGCGCCGCGGTGCCGCCGGATTGATGGCCGGCTAGGTCAGGCTCACTATCGCTTGCCCATCCTCGTCGATGTCGATGGCGATCCGGTCGCCGGATACAATGCCCGACGTGTCGCAAACGACCAGCGGCATGCGGATGTCGTAGAGGAATTCGGCGACGATGGCGCCGACGGCAAGGATCGGATCGGGTCGCTCCAGGATGATGCCGGCCGGCGCCGTGCCTTTGCGGATCGCCTCGGCAAGTACCGATGAGGTGGACGACGAGCCTCGCCCACTCGCCATGACCAGGATCCGGTCGGCGACATTGCCGCCCAGAGCCGGGTGCGAATGGTCAATGATCTCGCCTGTTTCGACATCGATCCCGCCCCAGAAGCTGAGCGCTTGCGACAGCACCAGCGCTGAGCCTTGCGCCCTGCCGGCAAGCTGGAAAATGCCAGTTCTGTCCAGCGCTCGCCTGTCCTGCTCGCTCATCGCGTGCCCCGTACGACATGGCCACCCGCGGCCGAGCGGATGCAGTCTTCCATGTCCCCGAACGCCACCGACACGCCGATATTGCCCGGTGCGTAATGCGCCCATTTACCGGAATTGGTCATCACCGCGCCATCGAGGCGCTCAAGGATCGACGTGACATAAGTGCAGGTGTCGGCGACCGGAATCAGGCCGAACGCGCCCATGCCAGCCAGAGCGCCCTCGTCCTGAAGCCGCGTCAGCGTCGCGCGCCCGGTGTTGACATAGATCGGGATGTCCCTGCCCGGCGCCACCTCGCGCAGCATCGGCAGCAGGCGCATCCACTCGTCGTGCGAGAAATGCGGCGTGCCTAACGAGACGGCCGCAAGCGGCGCGCCGTCGGGGACGCTCGACAGCTTGGCCAGCGCATGGTCGATGTCGGCGCGAGAGATCCGGATCGTCTCCTCCGGCGCCAGGCCATGAAGGGCTTCTTCGAGCGTGTTCGCTTCCGGCGTGATGCCAGCCGCATGGAACAGCGCCACGGCGCCCGTCGTTGCGGCGGCTGCGCCTAGCGCCTTCAGCTGGTCCTCATCGCGTGGTTTTGGCAGGCCCGAGATCACCGGGATGCGATCGCCACTCGCTTGCCCGATGATCAGCCCGACGGCGACGAACAGGCTGTCGCTCGGTTCCAGGTCAGAACCGATCAACTCGAACAGAACCCGGCCACGTCGGTTTTCGCTCAGATGCAGTCCCCAAGCCGGCGCGCGCCCGGTCATCGCGCAGCACAAATCGATGAAATCGCCATAGCGGTTGGTCCGCGCTCCGATTACCGAATTGGCAAAGACGATGGCGTTGGACTCACCCCAGGCGATCTGCTCGCCAAAGCTTGGCCGGAACCGCGTCTGATAGGGCGCGCAGGTGAAGGTCGCCTGGCAGCCGAGCTCCAGATGCGCCTTCATCAGCCGGCGTGCCGGCGCCTCTTGCGACAGCGGCATCTTCACCAGTCCGGGATGGATGAGGTCGAACGAGCCGACATTCAGCGTCGTCGGGACCCGAACGTGGCCGCCGCCCTCGATCAGCCTTTCGACGAAATCGAGGCTGGCCTGGCCGTGATACAGGCAGCCATCGATATGAGCACCGGCAATGTCTAACAGCTCGCGCGCACCGACCGCCTTCGAAAAGGCGACTAGGATCTTCATCGCGGCGGCCACGGCCGGGCCCTGCTCGCCCTGCAGCATCGACTGGTCGCCCGCATTCAGCTCAAGCATCATCAGGTATTTCGCTTTTCCGCATTGTGCCCGACCATGCTCTCACTGATTGCGGTCCGCCTGGCAAGATCAGTTCGCGGCGATCAGCACCGTACTCTCCGGCGACCAGCGCAGCACCACCTCTTGTCCTTCCGCCAACCTTTCAATGCCTGTGTTCTGCACGATGACCTTGAGCGTTTGCCCGTCGCGATCGACGAAATAGGTGCTGTTGTTGCCGGCGAAGATGCGCTTGGAGATTTGGCCACGGAGCACATTGGCGTTCGGATCAGACGTTCCGGAATCGGTGGCAATGCGGATGCGTTCGGGCCGCACCGCGCAGCTAGCTTTGGCGCCGGCGGCAAGCGTCGCGCCTGCCCCGGCGGCAATCGCGGTGCCATCGACCAAGCGGATACCGGTTCCGGTGCTGTCGCCGCGCAAGATATTGGCATCGCCGAGGAAGGTGGCGGCGAACTCGCTCTTCGGGCTGTCGTAGATCTCCTCCGGCGGCCCCTCCTGCACCAGCCGGCCGTCGCGCAGGATACCGATGCGGTCGCTCATCGTCAGCGCCTCTTCCTGGTCGTGGGTGACGAAGATGGTGGTGATGCCGATCTCGCGCTGGATCCGCTTCAGTTCGATCTGCATGTCGACCCGCAGCGCTTTGTCGAGCGCGCCGAGCGGCTCGTCGAGCAAAAGCACACGCGGCTTGGTGACGATGGCCCGGGCCAGCGCGACCCGCTGGCGCTGGCCGCCGGACAGCTGATGCGGCCGGCGGCCGCCGAGCTTGCCGAGCTGCACCAGGTCGAGCGCGCGCTGCACCTCGCTGGCGATAATTGCCTTGGCCTCGCCACGCACCGACAGGCCGAAGGCGACATTGTCGGCAACGCTCATATTGGGAAACAGCGCATAGTTCTGGAACACCATGCCGATGCGCCGCTTCTCGACCGGCACCCGCTCGACGCTCTCGCCGCCAATGGCGATGCGGCCGGAGTCGGGAAAATCGAAGCCGGCGATCTGGCGCAAGAGCGTGGTCTTGCCGCTGCCCGACGGCCCGAGCAGCGCATAGAAGCCGCCGTCGGCGAAGTCGATGGAGACGTCATCCAGCGCCTTGTGCGCGCCGAAACTGCGCGACAAATTCGATACCTGCACGCCGGCCATTATTTTTCTCCGCCGAATTTGAAGAACCGTGCCGTGAGCAGCATCAGCGCCATCGAGACGACGATGATGATCGTCGAGACCGCGTTGATCTCGGGCGTGAAACCCTTGCGGATCGCGGCGTAGATTTCGACCGGCAGCGTCGTCTGGCCCGGCGTCGACAGGAAATAGGACACCACGAACTGGTCGAACGACACGGCGAAGGCGAACAGCCCGCCGGCGATGACCCCCGGCATGATCCACGGCAGCGTCACGCGCGAAGTTACCTGCCATTGGTTGGCGCCGAGCGACCGCGCCGCCTCTTCGAGTTCCGGTGCAAACGTCTGCAGCCGGGCCGAGACGACGACGATCACATAGGGCAGCGCCAGCGCCACATGGCCGAGCAGGATTGCAAACAGACCCCGCCCGATACCGACGCCGAAGAAGAAGATCAGCATCGCCGTGCCGGTGATCAGCCACGGAATGGCGATCGGCGGAAACAGCAGCGCTTGCAGGAATTTCTTGGCGCGAAATTCGTAGCGGAAAAGCGCTAGCGACGCCGCCGAGCCGAGCACGACGCAGATGATGGTGGTGATGATCGCGATTTCGAGGCTGTTCCAGGTGGCCGAGATCAACTGATCATTCTGCCACAACGAGGCGTACCACTCTGTCGTCCATTCGAACGGCAGTTGATAGAAGGGCGAGACGTTGAACGACATCAGCGCCATGATGATGATCGGGAGGTAGAGGAAGGCGAGCAGCAGCCAGATGTAGAGCCGGCCGAGCCATTCCAGGATACGGGTCGTTGCCATCACGCAGCCCTCCGCAGCACCGGCGACGCCAATGCCAGGATGACCAGCACGACGGCCAGCAGGATGAAGGAGAGTGCTGCACCCAGCGGCCAGTTGAAGACGGCAACGAACTGGTCCTCGATGACCGTGCCGTAGAAGGTGCCGGTGCGCCCGCCGAGGATGCGCGGTTCCATGAACGAGCCGACGACGGGCACGAAGATCAGCGCCGCACCGGCGACCAGCCCCGGCATGGACAGCGGAACGATCACCCGTCTCAGCATCTGCAGCCGTGAGGCGCCGAGCGAGCGCCCCGCCTCGATCAGCGAATCGTCGATGGCCTGCAGCGTCAGGTAACAGGTCAGCACCATGTAAGGCACATAGGAATGCACCAGGCCGATGATGATCGCCGGATAGGAATACATCAGGTCGATGTTGATCTTGAACGGCAGCACGGCGTTGAGCGCGGTGTCGAGAATGCCGCCCTCGCGCAGCACCATCGCCCAGGAGAAGATGCGCACCAGCCCGTTCGACCAGAACGGCAGGATGACGAGCAGGAAGATCGCCTCGCGACTTCGCCCCTTCAGCACCTTGGCCAGCACGTAAGCCGCGGGATAGCCGATGATGACGCACCATAGCGTCACCTCGAGGCCGAGCCTGAGTGACGCCAGCAGCAGCGTCAGATACAGCCCTTGTGAGAAGAAGGTGGTGTAGTTCTCCAGCGTGAACGCCCACGCCTTCCCTGCCAGCGGCAATTCGGTCATGAAGGAGAAGAAGACCATGGCCGACAGCGGCAGGAAGATCGCCACCGTCAGCCATAGATAGGCAGGCAGGAGCAGGGGCAAAGCCGATCGCAATCCGCTCCTCGAACCGCTCGCGACCTGTCCAGCCATATGCCCTTCCTCCCCGAAAGCCGGCCGCTACTTCACATTCACCTTCAGCTCCTGCCACAGCGCCAGATAGGCCTCGCGCTGCGCATCGGTGATCGGCGCCTGGAACTGGATGCGCTTGGCGACATCAGGATCGCCCATGACCTTGCGGTTGAAGGCATCTTCGGGAAGGGCTGCGACCGCCTTGGTGTTGGCCGACACCGGCGCGCCGACTTTGGTGACCCATTCGACATAGAAGGACGGATCGACCATGTAGTTGATGAAGGCCTCGGCGCCGGCGACATTCTTGGAGCCGACCGGAATGGAAAAGGCGTCGAGCCAGGCGACGGCGCCTTCCTGCGGGATGACCAGCGCGACCGGCAGCTTGAAATGCGTCTTGGCGCGGTCGGCCGAGCCGCTCCAATAGGTGCCGATGTCGATTTGGTTGGAGGCGACCATCTGGTTCCAGTCGTTCTCAGAACTCCAGAATGTCTTGATCTGCGGCATCAGCGAGGTCAGCTTCGTCTTGACCGCTTCCATGTCCTTGATGTCGTTGATGTTCTGGCCGGTGGCGATGGCGCCGAATTGGACCGCTTCGACAGCGTCGTCGCGAATGACCACGCGACCCTTATGGGCCTCGTTCCACATTTCGGTAATGCTGGTCGGCGGCGTCTCGAAGGCCTTTTCGTTGATGGCGAGCGCGGTCAAGCCCCACACCCATGGCACGCCATAGACCTTGCCGTCGCGGGCGAGCATGGGCGAGCCTGCCTTGTCCGGGCTGATGTCGGCATAGTTGGGGATCTTCGAAACATCGATCGGCTGGATCAGTTTTTCCGCCATGGCCTGGTCGTTGAAGGCGGCGTTGATCATGACGACGTCGTAGAGGCCGGGATTGGTCCTGAGTTTGGTCAGCATTTCCTGTTCGGAATTGAAGAAGTCGTTGACGACCTTGTTGCCGGTCGCCTTCTCGAAGGCCGCGATGGCCCAGGGCTCATCGGCCCCGTAGCCCTTCCAGTTGAGCACATGCACTTCGGCGGCAGTGGCGGCCAGCGTGAATACGGAGGTGACGACGGCAGTCGCCGTCAGGAAAGCAGTCAGTTTGGGCATGCGCATGTTCGTTCCTCTCATTGTTTGCCCGGTTGGCGGGGCTTGTTACGTCATCTAGGCTGTCAGAAATGGGCCTCTTACTCCCGGCCGTGCACGGTCGTCATTCGATCGTCATGGCTGAGGAATGTCTGGATCTCCTGGTCGGTCGGCGCGGACGACCCGCCATGGCGGGTGACCGAGAGCGCCGCCGCCGCATTGGCGTAACTTGCCGCCTCGAAGGGCGGCACGCCGCGCGACAGTGCGCTGACGAAGGCGCCGATATGCGTGTCGCCGGCGCCATTGGTGTCGACGGCGGCGACCTTGAAGCTGGGCACGGCCTGCCTGCTACCGTCTGCCAGCCGCACGAAGCAGCCTTTTGCCCCGGCGCGGATGATGACCCCGTCGGCGCTCGGGCAATGATTAGAAAGAAGCCCGGCGGCAATGGCCTCGACATCGCCGGCACCGGCGATCTGGACCGCTTCGGCGGTGTTGCAGCTCAGCCAGCTCGTGCGCGCAAGCACCCGATCGAGAATGGCGCGCGGAATGTCTGATATGACCGGCGTCGGATCGAAGACGAAGGGAATTTCCGCCGGCAGCGCCTCGATCCAGTCGGCCAGCGCATCGCGGCTGCCGGGATAGCTCAGCGTGTAGCCGGAGGCGAACACCCAGTCCCCCGGCGCAACCCGGACAGACGCCATCATGTCGAGATTGAGCATGCTCTCGGCGCCAGGCCACGACACGAAGGTGCGCTCGGCGTCGCCGCTGATCATGGCGACGCAATTGCCGCTATCCATCACTGACGATGGTGGCGTCAGCGTTGCGATGTCTTCGGCGGCGAAGGCGGCCCGCAGGAAATCGCCATTCGGCCCGCTGCCGAGCTGGCCGCCGAAGGCGGCCTTCATCCCGGTGCGGCTGGCCGCGACCATCATGTTGAAGCCGCCGCCGGCGACCTGGGCATAGCTCGATGCGGTCTTTTCGGTGCCGGGCGCCGGCAAGGCGTCGATGCGGTAGACATAGTCCACCACCGCGCTGCCGACATGGAGGAGACGGCCGCTCATGTCAGGCTGAGCTCTGCTCATGCCGCCGCATCCTTGCCGGAGCTGCTTTTCGCCATCCGCATAGCGACCAAGTCGGCGGCAAGAGCGCGCACCTGAGCAATATCGAGGCCTTTCAGCCGGGCGATGTTTTCCTGTGGCAATCGGGAAAAACCGGCGCAGGCGCCCGCCATGCCGGCGGCGATGGCCCCGATCGTGTCGGTGTCGCCGCCGAGATTGGCGCTGATGACGGCCGCCTGCCAGGGATCGCCGCCGGCGATTTCCAGCACCGCGAAGGCCGCAGGAACCGATTCCTGGCTGGCGACGCCGGTGCCGACCAGATCGACGATCAGCCGGATTCCGTCAGCGACAGCCTTGCCGCGGACGAGGTCCCTCCCCCAGTCGATGCGTGCGGCAATATCACCGCCGGTGACCCAGTGTCCGAGCACTGCGCCGCGCCTAGCCGCCGCGATAGCTCGGTCCGAAGCTGCGCGCCAGCCGCCGCCGGCAACGCCGCAACTGACAGCGGCGGCGACGGCAGCGGCCGAGGCGATGGCGATCGAGGTGTTGTGCGTGGCGCGGCAGGTTTCGGCGACCTTGGCGACCAGCGCGTCGAGCGGCTCGGCTGGCATCATGATGCCGACCGGCGCGATGCGCATGGCCGCGCCATTGGTGTCACCGCCGCTTCCGGCCTCCTCAGCCGGCACGCCGTCATTGATGGCATCGATGGCGCGCTTGGTCGAAGGTCCGAGCAGATCGTAGCTGCCGCGCGCCTTCACGTCGCGCTCCCAGTCGAGCAGTGCGTTGACCCAGCGCGTATGGTCGAAGCTATCGCCTGAAACAACCAGGATACGGCCGAGCAGCAGCGCCTGTTCGGTGTCGTCGGTGACAGTGCCGGCGACCAAGCCTTTCGATACCGGATGGTCGACGACGGGCGCAACGAAATCCTCGACATTGCCGTAGAGCTCGGCGATGCGGGCCGGCGACAGCAGCTGCGTCGGCATGCCGAGCGCATCGCCCAGCGCACCGCCGATAAGCGCCCCCATCGCTCGGTCGATCGCCTCGGCGGCGTCCATGCTCAGAACTCCAGGTGAAGGGCGAAATGCGCCGGATTGAGCAGGCTGGTGACATATTCGATGGCGCGGCCATCGGCGGCGCGCGTCAACCGCCGCGTGCGCAGGAACGGCGCGCCGGGCGCGCAGTCGAGAATGGCCGCGTCCTCGGCGCTCAGCATCTCGATATCGACCCATTCCTCGCCGTGGTCGGGAACGAGCCCTGCTCCGCGCAGTGTCTGATGCAGAGAGCCCTCGCGCAGGCCGCGCAACGGCACGTCCTCCAACTCGGATGACAGTGGCAGGCGGCTGCGCTCGATCGAGATGGCGTGGCCGTCATCGGCGTTGGTGCGGACGCGGTCGACGGCGATGAAGAACGGGCTTTCGACGCCCAGCCTGGCAGCGAGCTCGGCATCCTGCATGACTTCGAGCCTGAGCGTGCGCGTCTCGGCATTGGCGCCGGCATTGGCCAGCGCCCGCGACCAGCCGACGGCGTCGTCGACCGGCATGCCGTCGAAGGTGACGAACGAGCCGATGCCGACCTTGGTGGTGATCAGCCCACGGCTCGACAACTCCTCGAGACCTTTGCGGATGGTGTTGCGGCTGACGGAGAAGCGCTGGACGAGTTCGTTCTCGCTCTGCAGGCGGTCGCCGAAACCGAGCACGCCGGAGCGGATCTCGTGCTCGAGGACGGTGGCGATCCGTTCGGGCTTGCCCGTTCCGGGAGATGACAGAGTCGTGCGACGCGCCATGGAATACCTGTTCAGTGAACCTGTATAGTCCTGTTCAATATCGTGGCGTAGTAGTCATGTCAACGGTTCATAGCCCAGCACGCTTGTTGAGTTCCCCGGCGTCCCCCCATGCCGGGCAAGATCGCCCTGCTGAGCACGAACGGTTCGTCGCAGGCCGGAATTTTATGGGAACCTTCACCACCCTCGAGCGGTTTTTTCTATAGTCGCAAATGCGGCGACAATCGAAAAATGGAGACAAATGGAGACAAACTATGCTTACGAAAATTCTCGCAGCGTCCCTACTCGCCGCTGGTCTGGCGACCTCTGCGATGGCCCAGAATGCCAGCGACCCGGACGCTGACATGGGTACCGGCAGCGACAGAAGCGTCGTCACCGACCCGGCCCCGATTGATCCGAACCTGGCCGAACCGAATACTGTCGATCCCGGGATTACTGGTAGCATTATTGCGGGCCCTGACGGCTTGAATTCCAATGCCGATCGGAACTGCCCTATAGGCCCGCAGGGCGCGATGCCCGATGCAACGAACAAGGCTCCCGGCACGGTTTCACCGACCGTCAACGACAATCACTGCGGCAAGTAACCGAGTTTCGGGAACTCACGCTTTTCGGCCGCGGCACGGACAGAGCTTCGTCTCGCGGCCGAAGCGCTATATGTTCTAGCTCGCTGAAGCCTTGCGCGGCCGGGCAGCCTTTGGCTTAGTGCCCTTGGGCTTGCTATCCTTGGCCGTGCTATCCTTGGGCTTGGCGGCCGCCGGCCCCTTCGGCCGAGCCGCCTTCGCTTTCGGCTTGCCGTCGATCTCGGCTGTGGCCTGGTCCCAGTGCTGCTGATGCGCACCGTCGGGCCGGCCGGCTTGTTCCCAGATCGCGTGGGCCCGCTGACGAATGCGTTCTTGCCTGTCGTCCGTCACTGTTGCCTCCATCGGCTCGAATCCGTGAGCGACAACTGTTTTAGCTGAAATTTCGATCGGCGTCTTGAGCGGCTTCAGCCCTAGTCGGATAGAACCGCGACACCGAGGAGTGCTGCCTTCTTGGTGATCAGCCCCGCCAGATCCGCGTCCGAGCGCTCCGTTCCAGTTCGCTCACGCACCGCTGCAATCAAATCCTTCATCGACAACAGGGCAGTGCCCCGTTCAGCAAGCAATTTGTCGACAGATGCGGCCACATTGACATTGGAAGACTCGACATGCGGCAACATGGAAATGGCTCCTTCCCGCGACAAGACGATCAACAGCCGGCTGCCTGCCGGCGAGCCGCCGCTCGCTCTTGCGTCTTCCCGAGAGAGCGGCGGGTGAAGGTCAGTCGATGACCTGCACGATCCTGCGGGTGCCGGGATCGACCAGCACGGTGCGATCGTCGACGACCACGTATCTGTATTCCACGTCGGGAACGTCGATCGGATGAAGCTCAACCGTGTCGGGCAAGGTGGAACCGACATTGAGCTCCACTCCCAGAAGGCTGATCGACGCCAGCGGGTGCCTCTGCACGTATTCGCGGACGACTGTCTGCTGCTCGGGCGTGATAATCACCTGGTCTGCGGTGGCCACGCCGACACCGGCGAGCAGAACCAGCCCGGCGGCGGCAGGAACAAGGTGGATTTTCATCGTCTTCTCCTGTCTGGTTTGCGGGCTCCGCCTTCCACAGTCAGGAACGGCAAGCCCAGATTGCAAAACGCCCACACAACCTTCTTGTTCCGTGAGCGGCCGCTAATCGATCGCCGCATTGGCGCCGCCTTGATGCGTTGCTGCGAGAAATCGCAGTGGCCCGCGTTCCTGTCCGCAGGCACGCGGGCCGATCGGATCTCCCGATCAGCAGCGATACCGGAGGGGGGTGATATCGACTGCTTCGACAAGAACAATTAGCAAGAACTAATGTTCCGGGCCGCAAGCGAAAAAGCCTGCGAACCGCCGCGAGACGGCGAGCGCGGCCTATTGTTTCGGCGGCTGCGCCGGCA